>JAGQOU010000148.1 GCA_020427145.1 Planctomycetales bacterium
AGCGGATGCCGCCGTCGGCAATGATCGTGGTTCCGGTGTCTTTGGCCGCTTGCACAGCTTGATAAATCGCGGTGATCTGCGGCACGCCGATTCCGGAGATGACCCGCGTGGTGCAGATCGAACCCGGGCCGATGCCCACTTTCACCGCGTCGGCTCCCGCGGCAATCAGGTCGCGAGCGCCTTCGCCGGTGGCCACGTTGCCGGCCACCACGTCGATGTCCCAGCGCGACTTCAGCTCCTTCACCGTGTTGATGACGTTGGCCGAGTGGCCGTGGGCGCTGTCAACGACCAGGAAGTCGACGTCCTTTTCGATGAGGCTCGCCGCGCGATCGAAGTCATGCACTCCAATGGCGGCGCCGACGCGCAGGCGGCCCTGGGCGTCTTTGGCCGCCTGGGGGAACCGGCGCATCATGTCGATGTCTTTGATCGTTATTAAGCCCGTCAGTCTTCTTTCTTCGTCAACCAGCAAAAGCTTCTCGACCTTTTTTGCCATTAAAATCTTCTCAGCTTCCGCAAGCGTCACGGTCCCCGTGGCCGTAACCAATTGCTCGCGGCCCGTCATCACCTCGGCGATAGGGATGTCGTTGGACTCGAGAAACCGCAGATCACGGCGGGTGAGAATGCCGACCAGCGTGCCGTCGGACTCGGTGATGGGGATGCCCGACACGTTTGACTGCATCATCGTTTCGCGTGCGGCAGCAACGCTAGCAGTGGGGGGCAGCGTGACAGGGTCGACGATGATGCCGTTGGCCGAACGTTTGACCTTGTCGACCTCTTCGGTCTGGGACTCGATCGACATGTTCTTGTGAATGACGCCGATGCCCCCTTCCTGGGCCAGCCCGATGGCCATGCGGTGCTCGGTGACCGTGTCCATGGGGCTGCTCAACAGCGGCACCGGCAGTAAGATGCGCGGAGTGAGCTGCGAGGCGACGCTCACCTCCGAGGGGACGACCTCGCTGTAGCCCGGCTGGATCAGGACGTCGTCAAAGGTGAGCCCAGTGGTGATTAGCTTGTCCTGCATGGCGACGGCGCTCCTGCTGCGGGGATCTGGCGGGAGAGAATCCCGGATTATCGCACGCACCGCCGGGCTGACAAGCGGCGCAGGGCGCCCCTTCGCAGCAGAGAATTCGACCAGCCAGGCGAGCGGGGGGCGCGAGCCCCCTGTTTCCACGGCGGTGGCTTGCGGTTGGCTGGTTCAGCAGGGGGCTCACGCCCCCCGCTCGCCATCGGGCGTCGAACGCCCGATTTTCGGCGTTTCTTAGTAGCTCACCTTGCGCACCGGGCCCGCCGTGTAGCCGGGATTGCGGCTCAGGGCGGCGTTGACCGCGTCGCGGCTATTGCGGCCGGGGACGACGACCCAAATGGAGCGTCCCGGCGTGCCGCGGCCCGGGTAGAGGGTCACTTCCCAAAAACTGGTGATCCCGGCGGCGACCGCCGACATCGCCAGCTGCATTTGGGCCACCTGGCGATCGACCTGCTGATCGCGCATCCGGGCGGCGGCCAACGCCTGCAATCGCATCGTCGCGTCTTGGTGCGCCTCGAAGTCGCTTTGCGATGTTTGCCAATCGGCGTAGCCGGGCTGCAACAGGGCCAGATCCTCTTTGGAAAACAGGAAGAACGGCACGGCGTACTCGTCGCCATTGGCCAGTTCCAGCACGACGCCCTGACAATTGAAGGTGCGCGGCTTGCCGTTCTGCCGGGCGACCCAGCGGTTGAGTTCTTTGCGGTCGTTGACTTCGACGCCCTCAAAGTGCGCGACGATTTTGTTGACGATCTTCTGATAGATCTCGGGCAAATTCTCGTAACGACGGTCGTTGACGAACAGTTTGCCGCGGCGGTGCTGGATCGTCACGTCGCGCTGGATGAAATCGACGATGCGCCCCTCGACGTTCATGCCGTCGGCCATTTTCCACGTTTGCATGGCGCCGGTGACCTTATCGGACGACTCAGCGGCTTCCTGGGATTCGAGGTACTTGCGGTCGGCCTCGGAGAGCTTGTCGCGCGCGATCTCGCCAAGTTGATGGTCGGGGCGTTGGAAGATCACCGTGTCGTCGTCGAAGGCGATCAGTTCGGCGTCGATGCTGTATTTGCCGCTGACGTCGGTCCACTTGCGCGCCGCTGCGGGGCCAGCCTGGGCGGCGCAGCAGCACCCCAGCAGGACCGCGAGGAGACGGCGTCGCGTGAGCAGAGATCGGCAACCGGACGAGGCGACGGCAGACGTAGACACAGACATGGCAGGTTCAGTCTTTTGGGGAAAAAGGACGTGTTGGGTTCGATTATCGACGGAGCCGGAGTTTGAGGCAAGTTGCGCTCGGAGGGGTCGTGTCGCCCGTGCGGAATAGGCCGCCCGCGCCTGGCGGGAATCGCGGCGGCTCGGTGCGGGAAGCCGCCGGGACGCAGCGGGGGCGAGCTAGCCTTCAACGACCGCGAAGGCGTTCCGCCTTTGCCCCGGCCTAGCCGAGATTGCCCCAGATGAGTGCTCATTCACCCGCCAATTTGCTTGCCGCGCCGTCGGTCGTCGACGGGTTCACGCGCATGCCTCTGGCGGCGTTCTGGGCGGCGCACCGTCCGCCGGCATCGCTGTATTTGCCAGGCCCGTCCGGCGAACCGCCCAAGCTGCTCTGCAAGCGCGGCTACGAATTGCGCGACGAGCATTTGCAGGAACTATCGAGCCGAGGGATGCGGGCGCTGTACGTCGCCAACAGCGAATTGGCCGAGGTGTCCGCGGCGCTGCTCGACGCGCTTGATGCGATTGCCGAGAACGCCCGCGTGGAGCCGCACGAGCGCGTGGCAATTGTGCAGCTGGCCGAAGCGCCGGCGTTCGACGTGACGTTGCGATTGATTCACTGCGGCAAAGCCGTCGCGGCGGCGCAGCGGATCGGGCAGCGACTAGCCGATTTGCTGATCGGAGAGTCGGTCGACGCGCCGGCCCTGTTCGCGTCGCTGCAACATGACGACCGCGCGAGCATCCGCGCGACCAATGGCGCCGTCTACGGGCTGGTGCTGGCGAAGCGGCTGGGGCTCGTTGACGCAGACAATGCCGCCGAATTCGCCGTCGGCGCGCTGTTGCGCGACTTGGGCGAGCGACTCATTCCGCCGCAAATTGTCAACAAGCCGACGCGGCTGACGCCAGCCGATCGGACCCTGCTGGAATCGCATCCCACGCGCGGCTACGCCGAACTGCGGCAGAGCTCCGACCTGACGCAGGCCCAGTTGATGATCGTGTACCAGCATCACGAGCACGTCGATGGCGGCGGCTATCCGGTCGCGATTATCGAACAGGAGATTCACCCCTGGGCGCAGGCGATCGCGGTGGCGGACGCCTTTGAAGGGCTCACTGGACGCCGGGCGTGGCGAGACGCCCTCGATGTTCCCACCGCGCTGGCGCAACTGATCGCCGGCGCCGATCGGCAATTCAACAGGGAGATGGTCGCATGCTGGCAGCAAGCCCTCATGACGTCGCCCAGGTAGTCTGGCCGCGTCTGGCGTCGCGCACGCAACTGCCGTGCTCCGAAGAGGAGTTCCTGGCCGTGAGCGGCGCTGCCCCGGCCAGCGGCGACTCGCGACGGAAGTACCATCGGTTTCACCTGCGCGAGCAGGCCGTGCTGCGGTATGCAGCGGGGACGTTCGCGGTCTACACCAAAGACGTCTCGCGGATGGGCATGGGCGTGATGGTTCCCGAACAACTTTTTCCGTGCGACGAGTTTGAGTTGCTGATGCCAGGCGAGCAGTGGATTTCACTGATCGTGCGGCGTTGTCGGCGAGTTCAAGAGGAATGTTACGACGTCGGCGCCGAGTTCGCCGCGGGGATTCTCAATCCCGGACGTTACAAGCAGATGATTCAACATGTGGGACTCTAGCGATGTCGAATGTGGCGGAAATCATGCAGTGCGAACCAGTTTCGTTCACTGGCGAAGAGACTTTGGAGGAGGCGATTCGCGCCTTGCGTGCGGCCGATATCAGCTGCGCTCCGATCGTCGTCGACGGGCGGCTCACAGGCATGGTCAGCGAGGTGGCGCTGCTGGACGTGTACTTCGACCCCCAGTTGCGGACCGCGCCGGTCAGTGACGTAGCCGCCCAAGAGTGCCGCGTCGTCGAGCCGATGACGCCGCTGGGACGCGCCGCTCACCTGTTCGGGCTGACTGGGCTCGATTGTCTGCCGGTGGTCGTGGGCGACCAATTCATGGGATTGCTGCGGCGCCGCGACCTGCTGAGCTACGCCTTGCAGGCGCCAGCGGAACGGTGGGAGCCCTTGGCCCGTCTTGTCGGCAGCGACGGGCCCGCCGCGTGATTTGTCGCGGCCACTGTTGTATGATGAACGGCGGCGGAGTCGAGAACTCCGTCGCGACAACCCTACGACGGTGAAGACCATGGAAAAAGCGAGACTGCTGACGTTGTTGGGCGAGTTGCACGCCGAATTGGCGAGCGCCGACGAACTGGACCCCGACACGCGCCAGGCCGTGGCGGCGCTGGCAAGCGACGCCCAGCGGCTGCTGGAAGGCAAAGCGGAGGAGCCGCCCCCCGGCAATCCCGACGCGCCTCCCACGATGGCCGAGCAATTTCGCGCGCGTTTGCGCGAGTTTGGAGCCGACCATCCCGCTCTGAGCAAGGCGCTCAATCAGGTGGCCGACGGGCTGTCCGGCCTGGGGATTTAGAGCGTCGGCCGACTGTTACGGCAGGCGCCAGCAGAATGCGGGTTGCATCGGGCTCCGCTGTTCGCTTGGAGATTTGAGACTGTCACGCGGGGCGTTTCGCCGGGACTCCGGCGGCTTGGCAAGGCGCCAGGTTGCTTTGCACCCGCGGCGGGGCGATACTTTGATTACGGCAGGCCGCGGCGCGGCCGCTGGCCGTCCGACCTGATTCGAGAAAGGCACAATTCCATGGCAATGAAGACGCTTTTTCGCGGTTTGTTCGTCGCTGGCGCGGCGGTTGTGGCCGCTGCGCTGTCGACTCAGGACGCGGCCGCGTACCGCCCGTATGTCGCCTATTACCAGCCGGCCGTGGCGTACTACGCCCCCGCGCCGGTGTACGTGGCTCCCGCCCCGGTGGTTGCGTACTACGCGCCCGCCCCGGCGGTGGTTTATCAACCGGCGACGCGCGTCCGTACTCGCTATCGCCCGATCCTCGGCGGCACGGTTTCCCACGTCCGCTCCGGCTACGTGCCGGTCGTCTATCCCTAAGGGGGTGGGTGACTGGGGAATCGGCAACTGGCGACGGGCGTGTTGCCAGGCGCCGAAAGGCTGCGGTTGCCGACGGCAGGCGTGCGAGGCTTCATCGTTCACTCGTCATCGATTACCGATCACCAGTCACCCGCATAGCACCCCATGGCCGAACTGAAGACGTTTCTCTTCACCGACATCTGCGGTTCCGTTCGCCTCAAGGGCGAGATGACGGGCCGCAGCGTCACCGAACGAGACATGGCCTTCATCAACACCGTGCTCACCCCGCACCGGGCGCGGATTGAGCGCGACCTGGCCGAACGCGGCGGGCGCGTCGTGTCGACCGCCGGCGACGGTCACTTCTTGGTGTTCGGCACCACCGTCGAAGCGGCGCTGTGGGCGGTGGGCGTGCAGGAAAGCCATCGCGACAATCCCATCGAAACGCCCTCGGGCGAGCACGTGGAAGTGCGCATCAGCATGCACGTGGGCGTGCCCCAGGTCGACCCCGGCGACCCCAACAACTTCGTCGGCAAAAGCGTCGACTACGCGGCCCGATTGAACGACTACGCCACCGGCGCCCAGATCCTGGTCAGCCGCAGCGTGATGGCGATTCTCGACGACATCGGCCTGGAAGGGCTGAAGTTGCACCTGCACGGCAAACGGCTGCTCAAAGGCATCGGCAACGTCGAGGTGCATGAACTGCTGTACGACGACCACGGACCCCGGGCGCTGCGCATTCAGCCCAAGACCGGCGACGCTCGGCAGTGGACCGTGTTGCCGACGATGGAGATGGGCGACTCCGAAACGGCGCAGCACGGCGGCGTCGGCGTGGCCGCCCGTCCGGGGCTCAAGCGAGTGGGCAACTACGAACTGCAGGAGCTGCTGGGCGCCGGCGGCATGGGCGACGTGTACAAGGCCCGCCACTCGCAGTTCGATCGCACCCGGGCGGTGAAAGTCATCAAGCCGCAGTTTCTCGGCTCGGGCCACGAAGACGTGGTCCGCCGCTTCTATAACGAGATCAAAGCGGTCGGCAAGCTGGAGCATAAGAACATCGTCGTGGCAATTGATTCCTCCGCCCCGACTGACCAGGTGCATTACTTGGTGATGGAGTACATCGACGGCGTGGGGCTCGACGAGCTGGTCGCCATGCATGGCCCGTTGGCCGTCCCCGACGCCTGCGAGACGGTCCGCCAGGCGGCGCGCGGGCTGCAATACATTCACCGCAACGGCATGGTGCATCGCGACATCAAGCCGTCGAACCTGATGCTGACGCTGGTCGACGGCGACCAGATTCACAGCGACTCGTCGGTCACGCAGGGCGCCGATCGCGAACGCGGCGTGGTCAAGATCCTCGACCTGGGCTTGGCCCTGCTGGCCCAAGAGGGGCAGGATCGGTTCACGCGGTTCGACAACCGGGCGATGGGCACCGGCATGTACATGTCGCCCGAGCAGTGGAAGACCACTAGCGTCGACATTCGGGCCGATATCTACAGCTTGGGATGTTCGCTGTATCACCTGCTGGCGGGGCATCCGCCGTTCGCCGAGTCGGATTTGCGGCCCGAAAAGGCGCACGAGAAGTCGGCAGTGCCGCCGATCCGTGCGACGGTCGTGCCGCGCAAGCTATGGGACGTGATCCGCAAGATGATGGCCAAGGCGCCGGAAGAGCGGTTTTCGGACCCGGCCGAGGTGGCCGCCGCGCTGGCCCCCTTTTGCGAGGGCCACAACCTGCCGGCGTTGTTCCACGAGTTCATGGACGCCGACGGCTCGTACCAGTCGCGGATCACGACCCAACCGTCGTCGCAGCTGGAGACCTGGCGCACCCGCCGCTGGACGACTGGCAGCACGCTGATTCCCACTCGCCGCTGGCTGCTGGGTACCGGCGTGCCGCTGCTGCTGGCGCTGACGTTTGCGGGCGGGGCGTTGTACGTGCTCTCGGAAAGTCGCGAGGCGGCCCGCCAGCGCGCCGAGGCCGAAGCACGCAAGGACTTACCGGCCAAAGCGAAGTTCGGGGCGCACGCGAATTTGCCCAAAGCGATCTCCCAGCGGTTCGATGTGTTGACCAAAGCGGCCGCCGATCCGCAGCTACAGCAACTCGTTGCACAGATCAACGCGACGCGCGCCGACGCATCGCTGGATGACGATGCGAAACGCGAGAAGCTCAGCACGCTGATGAACGATTTGGAAGGCTGGATGAAAGATTTCGGCTACCTGAATTCAGACGCCGTCCAGGCGGATAGCCTGTTCGTGAATGACGCGACGGGATACCAGGTCGCAAGATTTCCCGCCGGCGATAGCGTCGGTAAGAACTATCAGGCTCGCGACTATTTTCACGGAGCTGGTCGCAACCTGACCGATCCCGCCGAGATTGCCGCCGCCACGCCGACGCACGAGCCGCACCTGTCGGCCGTCTACCGCAGCACCACGACAAACAATCTCAAGGTGGCGTTCTCCGTACCGATTTTCCCCGCGGGCACGGTCGACGGCGAACCTGAGGGCGTGCTGGCGATGTCGCTGAATGTGGCGCAGTTCGAGGTGCTTGAGGAGGGGCTCAGCGGCGCCGCGGAGGTGGTGCTCATCGATTTGCGTCCCGACTCCGCCGACGAAGACACGGCCGAAGCGAGCGAAGGGGGGTTGATCCTACATCATCCGCGCCAGACCGCCGGCAAACGGGTGCGGATCTCTGACGTGTGGCGCGATGCGATTAAGCAGGCCCTGCCGACGGAGCCGGGCTTTCGCAGCGAAGAGCATTTCTTGGTCGGCTACGAGGATCCGCTCGCCGAGCCTGCCGGGCAAAAATACTGGGCCGCGTTCGAGCCGGTGACGTTCACGTATCACAACGCCGCCACCGGCGAAGACCAGGCCGTGGCGCCGGGGTGGATCGTGTTGGCGCAGAAGCCGATGCTGCAGTAGCGCCCCGCCAACCGCTTCTCGGGGTGGCTGGGGACGAAGCGCAGCCCCCAGCGCGCCGAGTTCTCCGCTCGGCCGTTGAGCGTCAGGTGTGCTCAATGCGCCAGTCGACGATCGCGGCGGCGACGTGCTGCAGCAGCGTGGCCATCATGATCACCAGGATCACCCGCGGCGATTCGGCCAGCACCTCGCCCGCCAGCACCAAGGCCAACCCGGTGTGCTTCATGCTGAGCCCATAAAGCAGCGCGGCCCGCGTCGGCCGCGTCAGGGCGAAGGCCTTGGCCAACGCGGCGGCGACGACCAGCCCCAACACGCTCACCGCGGCGGCAATCACCGTCGCGGCCGCCAGCGTCGTCCAACTCTCTTCGGTCCACGCCTTGCGCGCCGCCAGCGAAGCGTTGGCGTAGTTGAGCAACAGGATATCGGCCAGCGTCACCAGCCGAATGATCGGCTTGAGTCTTACGATGCGTTCTCGTCCGGCGAGCCAGGCGGTCGCGCCGCCCGCGGCCGAGGGAAGCAGCACCCACACGATAAATTTCCAGCCGGAGAATTCCGTCACAAGCCGCTGGATCTGAGCCGTCTCGTTCTCCTGCAAGGCGAAGCCCATCAGGTTGAGCATTTGCGGCGTCGCCAACGGACTGAGGATCACCGACAGCACGATCAGCCCCAGGCAGAGTGCGACGTTGCCGCCGGAGTTTTGGGTCCACCCCGCCGAGGAGTTGGCTACGGGCATGGCGGCGACCATCGCCAGGCCGACGAGCATGCCGGCCGTGGCCTCGGTTTCAAACAGCCGCGGCAGCAGCGTCCCGAGCGCCGCCACGACAATCGCCGGCGCCAACCAGCCGGCCAGCACCGCGGTCAGCAGCAGGGAAGGGCGATGAACGACTTCACGGATTTGCGCCCACTCGATCGTCACGGCGGCGCAAAACAACAGCAGCGCCACCATCAGCAGCGGGGCGTGGATTTCGGGTCCCGGGAGCAGCGCGATGGGAAACTCGCGGATCGCGGCGCCTGGGCCGGGCGCCACGCCCGCCAGCACGTACACGCCCATCAGAATCGGCAGAAAGTAATGGTGCAGCAGCGCCCCCCAGCGAGCCAGCGGCGCGGCGGGCAGGTCAGTGCTGCGCGGGGATGACGACATGCAAAACGGGGAATCGACTGGCGGGGCGAGACACTTTCGGGCGGGCAGACTCCAGGATAACACACGCGGCGAGACCTTTCAGCAGCAGTCCCCCGCGGAGCCGCGACCCGACAAAGCCTCGTCCAAAACCATTTGGCAAGCCAGCCCAAGGGCGTGCAAGGCTCCGCCGAGCCTGTGAGAAGCGTCCAAGTCTTGGCTCGTCGGCGCCGGGCGTCTTGGGCAATTCTCACCGTGAATTGCCCAACTCGTGGAGACGACCAGCGGGTGCTACACCCCCAGTTGCGATTTGAGATCGTCGAGATCGCTGCGGAGCGACGACGTGACGGTTTCCAACTCCTCGCGCATCTCGGCGAGTTCCTGGCGGAGCGCGGCGACGAGATCGGCCAAACCGTCGTTCTCTGCCGCCGCGGCGGCCGGGGCCGGCGCTGCTGGCACGGCAGCGGGAGGGGCCGCTGCGGTTTGCGGAACGACCGGGTTCGCCGCGGCCGGCGCTGCGTAGTTTGTCGCCGGCGCCGCTGCCGGCGCGATTTGGCCCCGCCCGCAGTTTGCATCGCTGTAACCGCCGTGTTCGCCGCGTAGCTTGGCGAGCTCCTGGGGCTCGTACAGGTTGTGCGTCACCACGCAGCCCCGTCCCGGGGGCGTGAGATAGGTGAGCAGCCCCTTGGCGTGCAGGCTGTCGACGACCGGCTGCAGCTCGTGCTGGCCGGGGATTGGCTCCATCCGCGCGGCGCGGGCGCGCAGCTCGCCAAGCGTCTGGGCGCCGCGCAACAGCAGCTCGCCCATGACGGCCAACTCGACTTTGTCGACCCCCAGCCAGTCGTACAGCAGATGGCGGTATTTCTCCGCGCGGCTGTCGCCCTGGACGATGGCAATGGCGTGAGAGCGAGCCAGCGACTCGGTCGCCTCACTGATTTGATCCTCGTCGAGCTCCATCTGGGGGAAACGATTGCTCTTCTGGTTAGAGCCGTTTCGCAACGAGTTGAGCGTCAGCGGGTAGGCGTCGGGCGTGGTCTTGGCCTTTTCCACAAGCACGCCGGCCACGCGGCGCTCGATCCGCCCCAGCTGGCGCCATTTGCGGGGCGAAGTTTCGGAGGCGTCGGACATCGGGGCTTTTCCGGGAGGAGCGAGACGGTCGGAGCAACTGCGGTGCAGCAAGACGCGCCAGTGTATCGCGCGCCGCCGCGACTGCCCACGGGGCGCCGCGGCGCGGCGAGCGGGGGGCGTGAGCCCCCTGTTGACGAGCCATCCACAAATCGCCGCCGTCGAAACAGGCCGCTCACGCCCCCCGCTCGCCTGAATCTTGTCGTTACAGACTCGTTGCGCAAGGCGGCGGCGGGGCCGCGTAGACTGAAATCATCGCGCCACAGCGGCTCCACGGCGCCTTTTCTCTCAGATCATCCGACATGAAAGGACCTGTCATGCTCGCTCGCACGCTGTTTCCGTTGCTGGTGTTCGCCAGCTTGTCGTTGGCCGGCAATTTCGCCGCCGCTTGCGGACCCTACGGCGACCTCGACGAAGACGCTATCGTCGACCGATGGTTTGGGCCAGGGCCTCGGGGACTCGACCGTGCGTTGGAGATGTACGACAACGTCGAGGACGACGAAGCTCGCGCGGCGCTGGAGCCGATGGTCGACCGCGTCGCCGGGCAGCGCGGCGCGGTCGTGTCGCGGCTCTATTGGTATACCGATCTGCAACAGGCCCAAGCCGCCGCCGCGGCGAGTCATCGGCCGATTCTCAGCCTGCGGTTGCTCGGCAAGTTGACCGACGAGTTCAGCTGCGCCAACAGCCGCTTCTTCCGCACGGCCCTCTATTCCAACAAGCACCTCAGCGACTACCTACGCGATCATTTCGTGCTGCACTGGCAGAGCGTGCGACCCGTGCCGCGGGTGACGATCGATTTTGGCGACGGGCGGAAGATTCAACGCACCGTCACCGGCAACAGCGCGCACTACGTGCTTGACGAAAACGGCCGGCCGTTGGACGTGCTGCCGGGGCTGTACGGGCCGGCGGCGTTTCAAGCGTGGCTCGAGCGCAGCGAGCAATTTCTGCTCGCGAGCAAGTCTGGCGGCGTCAATCCGGATCGGCTGGCGGAGTATCACGCCCGACAGATCGAGGAAATCGACGCGCGGTTCGCGCACGACGCGGCCGCCATCGCCGCCGCCGTCACGAGTCCCGACGAACTGACCGACGCGCAGTGGACCGCCATCGCCGCGTTGCACGCCGAAGACGCCGCGTTGGACGGCGCGAGCGTGCAGGTCATGCGTCGCGAGCACCCCGACGCGTTTGCCGCGGGCCGCTTGGCCCTGAGCAAGCGGGTTGTCGAGGACCCGATCTTGCAGTTGGTGCGGACGTTTGAGAGCTCGCTGGCCCTGGACGCCGTGAAGAACGAGTACACGCTGCACCGGCAGGCGCATCAATGGTTCGTGGCCGGCCAGGCGCCCGCGGACCTCGACAGCCTCAACCAGCGCGTCTACGCCGAGTTGTTCCTCACCCCCTCGAGTGATCCCTGGCTGGGGTTGGCGCCCGCGGGGGTCTACACGGCCCTGGAGGGCGACGGGATCAACTTCGCCACGGAATGAGTTTCCGACGCGCGGTTGAGGTACAATTGATAGCCGCGACCAAACTTGGTCGCCGG
>JAGQOU010000149.1 GCA_020427145.1 Planctomycetales bacterium
TCGGCGTTGAGGTGGTACAGGTTGCCGTAAAACTCGTCGAAGCCATGCACAGTCGGCAAGAACTCGTTGCGGTCGCCAAGATGGTTTTTGCCGAACTGCGCCGTGGCGTAGCCCAACGGCTTGAGCAGGTTGGCAATCGTGGGATCGGCGGCCTGCAGACCCAGCGTGGCGCCCGGCAAGCCGACCTTGGTGAGCCCCGTGCGCATGCCGTGCTGGCCAGTGATGAACGCCGCCCGCCCGGCGGTGCAGCTTTGCTCGGCGTAGTAGTCGGTAAACAGCATGCCGTCGCGGGCGATGCTGTCGATATTGGGCGTCTGGTAGCCCATCACGCCGCGCGAGTACGCACTGACGTTGGACTGACCGATATCATCGCCCCAGATGATCACGATATTGGGCCGATCCGCCGCCGAGACGACTGCGGAAAAACCGCCCGTCAATGCAAGTGTAGCGGCAACCAGAGACGACAACCTCATGATGAACTCCTTGAGATTCGAGCCCGCCGCGGCATCTTCGGATGCGGGCCGAAAGCGACTTAGAAATGCGAGGAGATAGAAAGTAACACGGCGCGTGTCCTGAGCGTGATCCTACTGGTCGTTCTACACGTCGGCAAGAAAATTCCGGCGCGATATTGAGGGAAAAATCAATCGCAACGAACCGTTACGATTGAGCCCTGGCAATCGACGAATTAGTAGAGACTGCAAACTATCGCGGACTGTTAACACTCACTTTCTCGCGGGACTCGAGAAGCCAGTCCCCCACGATTGCGACGGGCGGCAATGGCCTGTTCGCGCACCGCGCAACCTGAGCTTAATTCAATCAGGTTTCCCCGAGCGTCCGCTGTTCGCCACAGACCGCGCGAAAAGCCACTCGGCAACTATCGCTTTGCCAACGCCAACTTGCAGGCCAGCCCAACGAACACGACGCCGGCCACGCGATTCAAGACGACTTGCACCCTGTCGGACCGGGTCAGGTGCGACCGGAGCGTTCCGGCGGCCAGCGAGATTCCGCCGAAGACGACGATGGTCGCCACGATGAACAGCCCGCCGAGCACGGCAATCTGCGGCGCCACCGCTCCGCGCGTCGGATCGACGAACTGCGGCAGGAACGCCAGAAAGAAGAGCGAGACCTTGGGATTAGTCAGATTCATGATGACGCCGCGGCGGTAGAGCATCCCCAGCCCCACGTCGCGCGCCGCTTCGCCCGTGGAATGCAAGGCGTCCTTCGAAAACGCCTGCGACGCCAGATAAAGCAGGTACCCGGCGCCGACGTATTTCAGCACGGCGAACGCCGCGGCAGACGTCTGAAAAACCGCCGCCAGCCCCAACGCCACCGCGGCGCTATGCCCCAGCAAACCTGTGCAAAGCCCCAGGGTCACGACCAGCCCGGCGGCGCGACCGTGCAGGGCCGACTGCAGCAAGACAAACAGATTGTCCGGCCCCGGCGCCAGGGCCAACAACAGCGACGCGGAGAAGAACGTGACGGCCGCCTCAATCGAAAGCATGTCTTGAGCTATTCTCGAGCGCGGTGCATGGAGGCGGCCGCGGATGACCGGCAAGCAACACTCGGCTCTATATCTCGGCGCCCTTACCAAGGCTGTCGCGAACGATTCCTTCGATGGTGCTCACCAACTGGTCGAGACGGAACGGCTTGTAGAGCACCGACTTGAGCCCCTCGCGGCGGGCCTTCACGATCGAATGGCCCGGGTCGTAGCCAAAGCCGGTCATCAACACGAGCGGCACGTCGTCGAGAATCTCACGCAAGGCGACGAGAAACTCGTAGCCGTTCATGTCCGGCAAACGAATGTCGGCGATGATCACGTCGTAGCGGGCGTCGGCGCCCAGGTTGCGGACCATGGCACATGCTTCGGCGCCATCGTGGGCCGTCTCGACGAACGTGTGGTACCGCTCCAGCAGTTCGTGGGCGGCCGAACGGACCGATTGATCCTCGTCGACCACCAACACGCGGCGCCCGGCCAACAGCGGCCGCACCTCGTCGGCCAGGCCGCCGGGATGGGCCTGCGTGGGAGCCATTTTGCGGCCCACCTTTTGGATCGCCTTCTTGATATCGCGCGCGTTCGAGAGGATTCGCTGCAAGCGGGCGACCACGTCGGGCTCGTGGCCGATGTAGCGTTCCATGACGTTCACGGCGTCATTGAGGATGACGTCGATCGGCAACGCCACCGCGCTGTGAATCGCCTCGACGCTCGCCGCGGCCGTGCTCGCCTTCTCGGCCGCGAGCAATTCCAGCGTGTTGAGCGCCATCGCCACGCTGCGGGCAAAGATTTCCAAGAACTGCAGGTCGCCCTCGCTGAACGCGTTCACCTCGGGGCTTTCCACGTTGAGCGTGCCGATCACCTCGTCGTCGAGCATCAGCGGCACGGTCAGCGAACTGCGGGCTCCCTCGGCGCCTTCGATGTACAACGGGTCTTCGGTCGTATGGCCGCACACGTAGCTCTTGCCCGTGGCGGCGACGAACCCGGTGACTCCGTTGCCCGACTCCGCGGCAAACAGCTTGCGCTTCGCCGCCTCGGGGGCCATACCCACGGCCATCACGGGGTCGAGTTCGCCCGTCTGCTGGTCGAGCATGCGGATTTCGATGACGTCCAGTTGCAGCACGTCCTCCATGCAGTGGAGGATGTTGTCTTTGAGCAACTCGACTCGCTCGCTGTACTCCAACTCGGCCACTTCGTCGGGGCGAATATCAGCCAGCGCGCTGCCCGCCTGATGGATCGCGACCATCTTTTGCTGTTGGAGAATCTCGTCGCTGACGTCGCGGATCGTCACGACCAGATGCTGCGGCTTGCGGTCCCCCTCGATAATCGGCGCGGCGTGCAGGCGGAAGTACCGATTCCCCTCAGTCCGCAAGGTCGAAGCGCTCGGCTGGCCCGTGGACAACGCCGTGTGGAACGGACAGAAGTCGGGCC
>JAGQOU010000150.1 GCA_020427145.1 Planctomycetales bacterium
ACGACCCGAACGCCCGGGCGATTTTTCCCGACCGCCCGCAGGATGACCCGTCCGGAAGTTTGACACTGTTTTCCTAGCCTGACTATACTGCCAAGGACAGGAGCTATCTCCTGAGTACGGCAGCGGTTTGGGCAATTCGGGCCCCCCTAGGGCGGCATCCGTGACGCCCGCCACCAGCGGGGCCTCCGGAACTGTCCCCCTGCCGATCCTTTCCCTGCGGCGCGGGAGTCGCGCCGACCGAGAACGTTTTGGGTCGACTCGCGCAGCGGATGTGCGCCGTCTCGACCGCCCCGCGGCGTCGCCGCTCAATGGCCGCGACTTGCCGACCACAAGGATCTACGTTCGATGAAAATTCTCGGTTGGGCTTTCACCGTGATGATTCTGTTCGCCTCGATCGCCGTGATGATCACGGCGATGCTGGTGTACGCCACGCACACCAACTGGCGCGACAGCTATCAGGCGCTCAATACGAAACTGCAGACCGAGCAGGCCAAAAACGCCGACCTCGAAGCCTCGTACCTGCGGCAGATTAGCTTGCTGGAGGCCGAACGCGAGGCCGCCCAGCAGGACGTGCGCAAGCTGGAGACCGAGCGGCTGCAGCTGGACGGCGAGAACAAAGCCCTGCAAAGCGACTTGGATCAGGCCAAGGAAAAGAACTCGCAGCTGTTCGCCACCGTGACCACGACCGAACAGAACAATCACATCCTCAGCGAGGAAGTGACCCAGCTGCGGCAAGGCATTCGCACGGCCCAGCAGGAACGCGACGAACTGTTCGACACCACGCTGCAGGCCACAACCAAACTGCACACGACCGCCGGTCAGCTGGCGCAGGTGAAAGAACGCAACGACCAACTGGTGCAAGACTTGGCCCAAAAGACGGCCACGATGCGCGAGCTGGGCATCGACCCCAACACCGACGCGACGCCCCGCGTGCGGGGCGTGATCGTCGCGAGCCGTCGGATTGCCGGCGGCCAGTTGATCGAGATTTCCGTCGGCGCCGACGACGGGATCAAGCAGGGCCAGACGGTGGAGATCTTCCGCGGCGAGCGGTATCTCGGCCGGGCTGAGATTACCAAGGCCGACCCGGATCGGGCGGTCGGCCAGGTGTTGCGCGAGTACCAACAGGGTCAGATTCAGGAGGGCGATGATGTCGCAACCCAACTTCGAGTCGGCTAACGCCCCCTCGGTGCTCACTAAGAAGTCGCCGTGGAACGTTTACACGGTGATGCTCATTCTGTCGCTGTTGGCGCTGCTGATCGCGTGTCTCTGCCTGTGGCTGGAGATCGGCGAATACGGCGGCCTGGGCGCCGTGAAGGGCCCGCAAGCCAGCGTCACCGCGCCGGCGCCGCAGCACGTGCTGTCGTCGTCGACGACTTCTTGGGCGTAGGGCGTTCTTACTAGCAAGTGGCAGGCCGTTCTCCGCTGCCGCCGGCGAGCTAGTCAGCTCGCGGCTACCGTGGTCGTTGTTGCGCCAAGCTCAATGTGCGCAGATAGCCGCGAGCTAACGAGCTCGCCGGCGGCGCCAAGCGCGACTTCGCTTCAGAAATCCGTGTTGACGCGGCGCAAGCAAATAGGTATACAAACAAACACTACTCGTTTGTTTGTCCGCCTACGCTGTGAATCTCGCCATGCCGTACGTCCTGCTGACCTACCACGCATACGGCTCGTGGCTCCCCGACCGGCCGCAAGGATTTGTCCACTGGCACGAGGGGTTGCAGCGGCAGAATAAGAGACTCGCCCGCGTCTACCGCGCGACGATGACCGCCGACGAGGTGACATTTGACCTCGCGGTGCAACGGACAATGATCGCCGCCGTGCGAGACGCGGCGGGATTTCAGCGTTTCCGCGTGCATGCCATCGCCTGCGAACCGACGCATCTCCACGCTGTGGCGAGTTGGCGCGACGGACGTCCCCTCGATGCGCTGAGCACAGGCATCAAGACGAGCCTGACTCGTCGCCTCAACTTGGAACACGGCCGCGGGATGTGGTTGTCCAAAGGCGCGAGCAAACAGCCGGTTCGTCATTAGGAGCATTTTGACTATCTGCTCGGCGTTTACCTGCGTGAGCACGGCGGCTGGAAGTGGGACGAGGTGCGAGGAGAGTTTTTGCACGAGGAAAGTCGCTCGGCAGGGCCGCCGGCGAGCTAGTCAGCTCGCGGCTATCTCCAGCGCGCAACAGGAGGGGTGCGCAACACGCGCGGCGCGACGCTACAATTGCCAGTAGCCGCGACGTGACGACGTCGCCGGCAGCGCTGCGAACCCGCGCTGCGCTCCTCCTCGCTTCTGCAAGTGGCCGGCAATGCGTTTTCGCCTGATCACGGTTGTTTACGCCTTCGCGCTTTTCGCGGCGTCGATGGTTGTCGCGGGCGTTCTCTTCGGCGGGATAACGACGGCCCTGATTCTCGCCTACTGGGGGCGGCTCTCTCGCCAGCCAGTCGGCGAGCCGATCTCCGGCGCCGCCGCGGGCTGCTTGGCGACGGCAATTGCGACGACGATTGCCGTGGGGATCGCGCTGTTTTCCGTCTGCACGTTCTTGGAAACCGGCTTGCCGCACATTCACGATAACTATGCGTGCCGGGAACGCATCACTTTGCTTCTTGCCGGGCTCGACAGTCACAAAGCGGCGAATGGCAACTGGCCGCCGGTCATGCGCGGCGGATCGCCAGAGACGCCATGGCACTCCTGGCGTACGGCAATCCTTCCGCAACTCGGGAATTTTGCGGGGACTGCCGCAACGTCGAACTATCACGAAGACGAGCCTTGGAATAGCAAGAAGAATCTGGAATTTCCGGAGCCCATGCCGCGTGAGTTTGAATGTCCGCGTCGAGCGCTCGATGCGGGCAGCGACGCTTCGGCGACAACGTCGTACTTGCGAATCCATGCGAATGACGACCCCCGTCGGGACGCGTTCGAGTCGCCGATCCTCGTGGAGGTCGCCCGCGGCGTTCACTGGACGCAGCCCAAGGATCTCTCGCTTGACGAGGCGATCGACTTGCTCACGACGAGCGACGACGCCGGGCACGCGGATGTGATTGGCGGATACTTCTGGTCGCAGCTGGTGCTCCCGCCGCGACGAGCGATGGCGTATATTTCGCCGCAGGACGGCTCGGCGACCTCCGTTTGGGCGAGACAATTCGACGACCCGGCCGACGCCAGGGCGCTGCTGGCCGCAATGGGGCAAGGCCAGAGTTTCGAAGAGATTGTTGCGCGAGAGCGGCCAACGAATCACCGACCCGTTGTTCACTGGCGAAACATCTACGGCGTCATGGCCGTGGCGGTCATTGCGTTGCTGCCCGGGATTGTGCTGCGACGCGAACGCCGTGCAGCGCGAGCGGCCATGGCCTTGAGCGACGCCCCGGATTCACCGGCAACGTAGCCGCGGCCCGGCGACCCTCGGCGACTGTTTTTTTTTGCCCCATCGACCGAGACATGCAGTGCGTTTCCGGCTGATCACCATCGCGTACGGTTTCGCCCTCGTGGCCGCGGGGATGAGCGAGCTGGGTCCTTGGCTGGGCGTAGTCTTCGCTGGGATTGTCGGCAAATACTGGTACGACGCCGACAAGACGGGGAGCTTTCGCCCCCGCAATTCGATGGTCGTCGTTTGCATCGTGGCTTTATTGTCGGGTCTTGTCCTTCTCTTCCTCTTCCCGGCTTTCAATGCATCGCGTAACGCAACTCCGCGCTTAGCATGCCAGCATAACGCGATAAACCTCGTTCTAGCGATGATGGCCTACCGCGACGCGCACGGGGCATTCCCCTCCAGCGCCGAGTTTACTGGTGACAGCGCCTATCCGTGCAGTTGGCGAGTGGCGCTTCTACCACATTGGGGTGAATCTGACGACTTTGCAGCGTCGTACAATCGGAATGAGCCGTGGGACAGCCCGGCGAATTTGCGGTTCGCAAAGTCAACGTCTGTCTTTGGCTCAACCGGATTGCAATGCCCGGCCTACCAGTATCACGGCGTACACGGCGACGCCGAGGACGCGCATTGGTTCCAAGTGGAACTGCCGACCGAGGGCGGCAATTCCAAGTCCAACGAACTGGTCTTGATCGAGGCGACGGAAATGGGCGTGCCCTGGACCGAGCCGCGCGATGTGTCGTTTGACCAGGCGGTTGAATTGTTGACCACGAGCAACGACGCGGGACACCTGCAAATCTTCGACTCGCACTTCACCGTCTCTCGGCCTGACACGCCGATGCGACACGTGGTTTTCCTCGGACCACAGGACTATCAGATTCGATACGTCGGCCAATTCGACGACCCTGCCGATGCGCGGGCGATGTTGCGGTCCGGCAGCAACGACGAGGACTTTGCCCGGCTCGCGTCGCGACAGCGGCCGCAAGGTTGGCGGACCGAGATCAAGTGGCCTCGCGTCTACGGCGCCGTGATGCTCGCTGGCGTCACTCTGGCGCCTGCGATCCCGCTGTGGCGCCGCCGGCGAGCTCGTCAGCTCGCGGCTGGGGGGTAATTGCTCGCGCGGCTCACTTTACTTCCAGCATGCGCTGCAGCGCCACCAGCGACCACTTGGCCGTTTCCTCGTCGACTTCGATTGTGTTGACCGGCGTCCCGGCGGCGAGGTTTTCCAGGGTCCACGCCAGGTGCGGCAGGTCGATGCGGTACATCGTCGCGCACA
>JAGQOU010000151.1 GCA_020427145.1 Planctomycetales bacterium
AGCGAGCACGACGAACCCCAGCCGCGCGCGACCCCGGCGGACGAAGATCTTGCGGCAACGTCCGATCCCGGGGAGGAACCGCTGGCGCGCAACCGCGACCTCAAGCTCGCTACCCACCCCGCATCCGATGCGTCCCAGACTGCGGTCAGCCCACCGCGGGCCAAGACGTCCACCCAGCGACGGCAGAGATTGTCCACAAACGCGACGCCGAGAACGTCGTCGAGCGAGAAGCCAGCGCGCGAGCCGGCGGCGAACGCAATCGTGACGATCGTCGAACACTCCGCACCGGTTGGCGCACGCCGCCGCCGAGGTCGCCCCGGATGGATGGGCAGCCTGGTCGCGCACGGCGCCCTGGTCGCGGCGCTTGCCATGCAAACCTTCACCGCAGAAGTTCCGCCCGTCGATTTCGAATTGACGACGGTGTCGGCAGACCTCGACGACGAGATCGAAATCCTGGACGAGTTGGAGATCGTGCCGCCGGAGGAGTTCGAGCAGTTCGACGAGCAGTTCGCGGAGTTGCCGGCTGTGGAGACGCTCGAGGCCGGCGCCGCTTCCTTGGGCGACGTCTCAGCCGCCGCGGCATTGGCCGACGTCGTCGGCCCCGGCGGCCTCGGCGAGACCGGTTTCGGCGATATGGGCGGGCTGATCGACGCGGGCGGCGCCGGTCTGGCTGGCCTCGACGCGGGCCTGGGCGACGCACCGCTCCCCGCGTTTTTCGGCCATCGGATCGAAGGCCGCCGGATCGTGTTCGTGCTCGACAATTCCGGCAGCATGCAAGGCGGCCGCTTGGAGACCGTGATCGCCGAGCTGACCGCATGCGTCAACGCGCTCACCCCGCGGCAAGAGTTCTACGTCATCTTTTACAGCGATGCGGTCTACCCGCTGTTCTACCCGCAACCGGCCATGCAGTTTGTCCGTCCCACGGACCGCAACAAACGATTGCTCGCCGAGTGGCTTGAGACGGTCGAACTGTGCCTGGGCGACACCATCGACGAAGCACTCGCCGCCGCCGCGTCCATCGGGCCCGACACGGTGTTTCTGCTCTCCGACGGCCGCATCCAAAGCGACAAGAAATTGCGGTTTCTGCTCGCCGCCGAGACACGGGACTTTCCGATCCACACCATTGGCGTGGGCATGGGCCGCAGCGTCGCCGGGCGGGAGAAACTCGCCCTGGTCGCCGAAGCCAACGGCGGCACGTTTCTCGACCGCGACGTACCTGCGGAGATGAAGAAACTCGCGCTGACAAGTCCCCGACCCTATCACAACGACAGCCCCGGGCCCGTTTGGGGACGCAACGTGAAGCGCGGGTGGTAGGCCCGGAGGGATTGCTCGCGAACCTTCGCGAATGCGGCCGTCAAGTTGGATTCGACGAAGCCGCTGATCCGTCGCGCCGAGTGGCGCTGCCGTCGGGGCGCAAAAAAAAGCGGGCCTCGAACGAGCCAAATACGCATTGGCTTGGTAAAGCGGTCAGGGGCAAGTGAACCGCTTCGCCGACGGTCGTTCGAGGCCACGCGGGCCAGTGAGATTGTCCCCGGCGGGCGGCAAGAGGCCGCTCCCGGATCGCCAGTGAAAGGATGCATGCGCCGTGCCAACGGGTGAGCTGCCGCCGTCTCGCTGCGAGATGGTTTGGCAAGTCGTTTGCTGACAATAAGTTGCGGCCCCCACGCGGTGTCGATTCTGCCGAGCGTCAAACCGCGGGAAACCGCCGCGTGCAGGAATAGACGTGGCAAAACCCAGCAAGTGGTAGCAAAATCGGACGCTTGTCATCGCAGAGTCGCAAACTCAGCGAGTCCCCGGACAAAACGTCTCGATATGAGAGCGACCCGCCATCACCGTTCGCCGTAACCCGTTGTCCAATTGAGAGTTATCCCCTAACCTGCACGCCTGCCAACGTCCCCGTTTCGGCGCGCCCGCCGTGGCGGCGACAAGATTCGCGCTTCGCCGCAGGAGTTGCTTGAATCTCAGCCTGAGACGCCCGCCGTGGCGACGACGCGGCTTTGTCGCTTGGGGCTGTCGCCACTCACAGCCAAAGATGGACCAGGAGTATTTGACGTGCTGAACAACCCCGCTGCGATTGGCCCCTACCGCTGCGGGCGCGGCGCGCCGCTGTTGTGGATCGCCGGCCCCTGCGTCCTGGAAGACGTGGCGGGCGCCATGGAAATCGCCACGGAGCTCAAGCGCGTGGCCGACGAATTGGGAATTCAACTCGTCTTCAAAGCATCGTTCGATAAGGCCAACCGCACAAGCATCGCTTCGCCGCGCGGTCCGGGACTGAGGGCGGGACTGGAGATGCTGGCGGAGGTACAATCGCGCACGGGGTTGCCGGTGACCACCGATATTCACGACGCCGCGCAGGCCGCCCCCGCCGCCGCGGTTGTCGACCTACTGCAGATCCCCGCGTTTCTCGCTCGCCAAACTGACCTGTTGGCGGCGGCGGCAGCCACGGGTCGGCCGGTGCATGTGAAGAAGGGCCAGTTCATGGCGCCTGGCGACATGAAAAACGTCGCCCACAAGCTGGTCGAGGGTGGGTGCCGCGACGTGCTGTTGTGCGAACGGGGCACGTTCTTTGGCTACGGTCGGTTGGTCAACGACATGCGGGCGATTCCCCAAATGCAGGCCCTGGGAGCCCCCGTGGTGTTTGACGCCACGCACAGCGTGCAGGAGCCGGGCGGGTTGGGCGACACGACCGGCGGCAATCGGGCGATGGTTGAACCCCTGGCCCGCGCCGCGATGGCCGTGGGCGCCGACGGGTTGTTCTGCGAGACCCACCCCGACCCCGATCGCTCGCCCAGCGACGGGCCGAATATGGTTCCTCTCAGCCAAATCGGCTCTATGATGAAACGGTTGGTCGCAATTCGCACCGCGGCGCTGCAATAGCCTCGGCAGGCCACCCGCTGCCGCCGCAGGGCGCTGCGTTCACTGGTTCTCCTTTGTCTTTCTGATCTGTTTGTGACGCATGAATTTACCCGCTTCTCCCCCGCCAGCTCCCTCCCGCAGCGGACGTGGCCGACGTTGGCTGAGCTGCTCGTTGCTGGTCGCGTTGGGGCTGATCATCGCCATGGGCCAGATGGGCTGTCAGCGGCAGTCGTCCCGCGGCCGCAGCGGACGCAGTACGACCGGCTCGGCGCGGCGAGCCCAGTCCGAGGTGCTGTTGGCCGGCGTGGGCGAAATCCTCAACGAATTGCCTGAGCGCGTTGATCTCAACCTGGCGCCCGCTCAGCCGCTGCTCACGGCCCAAACCAGTTCGGACGGACGGGAGGTGTTGGCGACGATCACCGTCAATCCGGCCTCGCCCGAGTCAGGCATCAACTATCTGCGGCTGGCGACCAGCAACGCCAACTTTCGCGCACTCGGCGTCCGCCCGCAGGATGTGGTGCGTTTGTACTATGTGAGCAGCGACCAGGAGACCGCCGACCGCGGCCTTGAGGAGCGCTCGTCGATTGAACTCACGGTCCGCCGCATCGATAGCGCCGACCCGGAGAATTCACTGATCCTGATGGGCAGCCTCAACGGCGAAGTGACCGTGCCGGAGCGAATTGAAATCTGGCGTTACTCCGACAAGCGGATGGAGGAAATCTCGGCCGACATGACTCGGTACGAGCGCATCCGCGTGCCGCCGGTGGGCTGGGAACCAAGCGCCGATCGAGGGGCCCTGCAGCAACTTGTCGAGCGAGCCAACCAATGGCTCCGCAGCCTGCCGGAGGAGCAGGCCCCGTGGCAGCCGGCGGCGCTGTTGGCGACCTTGCCCGCAGAGGTCCGCTCGGCCAAGGGAGTCGCGGAGCCCCTGACGCCGGAGAATCTTACCGACGGCCAGTTTGCCGAATACGAAGGTCGGATGCTGCAACAGGCGGTTTGGATGCGCGACATCGCCGCGTGGGCCCGCGGAGGGGCGCTCACCGACGCCGACACGGCCGCGGCGCTGCTCGACTGGACGGTTCGCAACATCCAACTCGACACGCCGGCGGCCGCTCGCACGGTCCATTTCCCGTGGCAGGCGGTCATGTACGGACATGGCTCGGCCGAGCATCGCGGCTGGGTGTTCGTGGAACTCTGCCGGCAGCGGGGCATTCCCGCGGTCATGGTGTCCTTCGCCCCGTCGGCCGACGCCGAACCGGCGCGGGTCCTGCCCGCGGCGTTGGTTGGCGACGACCTGCTGCTGTTCGACCCGGAATACGGCCTGCCGCTGCCGGGCGCCGACGGGCCGGCGACGCTGACCGAGGTGCAATCCCATCCCGACTTGCTCCGCAAATTCGACCTGCCCGACGCCCCCTACCCCCTGAATGCCGAAAACACGAAATACGCGACGGTGCAAATCGTCGCCACGCCGCTGCAGCTTTCCCGGCGGGCGCGGCTGCTTGAGGACGCGCTCGAAGGGACGCAAATCGTGACCCTGGCCGCCGATGTGGACGCCTTGCAGCAGCGGTTGGCGAAACTGCCCGGCGTCGATGCGGTGACGCTGTGGCCGGGCGCCTTCGACGGCCTGGCGAGTTCCTACACTACCTCGCCCAAAACGCGCACGGCCGAGGTCATGCAATTCACGCCGTTGGCCCAACTGCCCGAGTTGTGGCAAGCCCGCACGCTTCACTTTCAGGGCTTCAAAGACGTGCCGCGGGAGTTGCGGGACGACACGCTCGCCGAGCCGAAGGACGGCCATCGCGACGCGGTCGGCCTGTATCAGCACAAGCGCGTACGGGCTTCCGACGCGCTGCTGCAAGTGCTCGACCCGGCGAAACAGCAGGTCTACGGCGCCTCGAAGCAAGCCGCAAGCTACTGGCTGGGCCTGCTGAGCTACGACCGCGGCAATCTCACCGCTGCGAACAACTGGCTGAACCAACGGAGCTTTGCCGCGTACCCGGACGGGATCTGGCTGGAGGGAGGGCGATACAATTTCGCCCGCACTCTGCATCGACTGGCTGACGGCGACGCGGAAAGCACCATCGCGGCCATTGAATTGCTGCAGTCCACCCCACGCGCGGCGCCCTCGTGGGCCGGCAATCAGGTCCTGGCCCGGCAGTGGGCCGAGGCGCTGCAGGGCGATTCTGCTGAGGACGGTCCCGGCGACGAACCGTCGGAGGAGAACCCGGCGGCCGCCGCAGAGGGCGACGGGACCGAGGATGCCGGCGAATCGGCCGCGGAGGATTCGGCTACGCCGGCCGCCGAGTCGGCGCAAACTGAGTGACCACGGCGATTTCGGGCCGCGGAGCCGCCCTCGATCGCACCTTGTCACCGCGGGGTCGCTGCGATAAATTTAAGGATTCGCCCAGCGGCGCGGGACCAAGGTCCCTGCAGACGCTCGGCTCCACGATCCACCCCGCGGCTCGGCCGCGCTACCTCGAGACTCCCACGGTGCGACGATGCAGGAAGGCATTCATCCCGAATATCACGAGACTAAGGTCCACTGCGGCTGCGGCAACACGTTTGTCACGGGCAGTGTTCGCAAGGAACTGAAGGTCGACATCTGCGACCAGTGCCACCCCTTCTACACGGGCAAACTGAAGTTCGTCGATACCGCCGGCCGGATCGAGAAGTTCAAGAACAAGTTTGCCTCGGCTGGCTACGCCAGCTTGAAGCGTGGCAAGAAGGACGAGAAGAAGTAGCGGGACAGCGCACGCACGTTGTCCAGCGCGCCGCATCCGTCGCCTGAGCAACGTCCCCAGCCCCGCCCGCCAGGTCGGGGTTCGTCCGCCGCTTTCTCGCTCCTTCACCGCCCGCTCAGTCTGATCCTCTCATGCGCGAACTCCTGGAAACCACCCTCGCGCGCTTCGAGGAGTTAGAGCGGCAACTGGTCGATCCCGAGGTGTTGAGCGATTCCAGTCGCATCTCCAGCGTCGCGCGCGAACATGGCTCGCTGAGCCGAGTCGCCGGCAAGTATCGCGACTTCAAGGAACTCAATCGCGAGATCACCGATGCCCGCGAGATCATCAACGGCGACGACTCCGAGATGGCCGAACTGGCCGAGGCGGAGCTGCCGGAACTGCTCGCGAAGCGCGAAGCGCTGTACGACGAGCTGCTGGGCCTGACGATCGGCGGCGCTGACGCCAACCGCACGCGGTGCGTCATGGAGATTCGCGCCGGCACCGGCGGCGACGAGGCCGCCTTGTTCGCTCGCGACTTGTACGAGATGTACAAGAAGTACGGCGAAACGAAGAAGTGGAAATTCGAAGTCCTCGACCACAGCGCCACCGAACTGGGCGGCTTCAAGGACATCTCGCTGGCCGTCGAGGGCGAAGGGGTCTACCGCGAGCTGCAGTACGAAAGCGGCGGCCATCGCGTGCAGCGCGTGCCCACGACTGAAACACAGGGCCGCATCCACACCTCCGCGGCCACCGTGGCCGTGATGCCCGAGCCGGAAGACGTGGAGATTGTCATCCGGCCGGAGGACTACCGGCTCGACAAATTCTGCGCCAGCGGCCCCGGCGGGCAGCACGTCAATAAGACCGAGTCGGCCGTGCGGCTCACGCACCACGAAACCGGCATCGTCGTACAGTGTCAGGACGAAAAGAGCCAGCACAAGAACCTCGCCAAGGCCCTGCGCGTGCTGAAGGCCCGCGTCTACGACGCCAAACGGGCCGCAGAAGATCAGAAGCGGGCGGACGAGCGCAAGACGCTGGTGGGATCGGGCGACCGCAGCCAGCGGATTCGCACCTACAACTTCCCCGACAACCGGCTCACCGACCACCGCATCGGGCTGACCATCTACAAGCTCGACCAGATCATGGCGGGCGACTTTCAAGCCGTGATCGACGCGCTGGTCGACTACGACCGCCAGCAGCTACGCGGCGATTTGGACGAGTAATGATGTGAGATGTTGGATGTGAGATTGTCGATGTCGGCAGCCCGTCGGCGAACGCTCGCAACGATGTCTGATATCAACAATCAACCATCGTACATCTCACATGACTGACGCTCCCTGGACCATCGGCCGGCTGCTCACTTGGACGGCCGACTTTCTGCGCGAACGCGGGGCCGACAGTCCGCGGCTGGACGCCGAGGTGCTGCTGGCCCACGCCCGGGGCTGCCCGCGGATCGCGCTGTACACGGCGTTTGACGAACCGGCCAGCGAAGAGCTGCGCACGCAGTTTCGCGAACTGGTCAAGCAGCGAGCCGCCGGCAAGCCGGTTGCCTACCTGGTCGGCCACCGCGAGTTCTTTTCGCTGTCATTCGACGTGACCCCCGACGTGCTGATCCCCCGGCCCGAGACCGAGGAACTGGTGGTGCGTGCGCTCGACCTGCTCAAGGAGCCGCGGCCTGCCGACAGCGAAACTGGGGACGCAGCGCAGCGCAGCCCCCAGGGCGCCCCGCGCGTCCTCGACGTCGGCACGGGCAGCGGCGCCATTGCCGTGTGCCTCGCCAAACAGCACCCGACCGCGCAGGTGACCGCCGTCGACGTAAGCCCGGCCGCGCTGGCGGTGGCCCGCCGCAACGCCGAGAAACACGACGTCGCCCAGCGCATCGAGTTTCTCGAAAGCGACCTGCTGGCCGCCGTCGACGCGGGCGTGCAGTTCGACCTGATCGCGAGCAATCCGCCCTACGTCACCACGGCGGAAATGGCCCAGTTGGACGGCGACGTCCGGAACTACGAGCCGCACCTCGCGCTCGGCGGGGGAGAGCAGGGGACCGCGGTCATCGAGCGGCTGATCGCCCAAGCGGCCCCGCGGCTGGCGCCGGGCGGCTGGCTGCTGATAGAACTCAGCCCCATGATCGCCGCGCGCGTCGAGCAGTTGCTCGACGCCGCGCCCGGGCTGCAGCGGCGCGAAACGCTCAAAGATTCCAACGGCCTGGCGCGCGTCGCCCAAGCCCAACTCGCCACGCATATCACCCCTCCCTAGCCGGGCCGCTACGCGCGCCCGGAGTGCGGCGCTCTGTGCAACTCCACTCCGGCCCGCGTAGCGGCCCGGCTGGGTCATCAATCGCGAGCCACATCGCAACAGCCTCATGCCTCAAATCAATCGCTGGATCGCGCTGCTTCCGCTCGCTGCGCCGCAGTTGCCGAATTTCGCTGGCATCGAGCGGGCATTTCAGGAGCGCTTCCCCGACGCCGTGCAGCCATCCACTCCCGGCGGCACCGAGCGGCTCACGACCTGCAGCCTGGGCGACTTCACCGCCAGCGCCACGCTCATCGACCAGCCGATTCCGCCGGCGCAACTGGTCGGCCCGTGCGCCGCGGCTTGGTACTGGCCTGATGCGGCCGCCGCGGTAAGCAACCACACCGCGCATCTCCTGCTCACGCTGGTGGACGAGGGCGGAACGCCCATCGACCGGGCCCTCGCCTTCACGCGCTGGACCGCCGCCGTGGCCGCCGCGTCGGACGCCCTGGGGGTCTTTTGGGGCCCCAGCCGAGCGATCCACCGGCCGGCCGACTTCATCGATCAGGCGGTGCAAAGCAGCATCAACGACCTGCCGCTGTACTTGTGGATCGACTTCCGCATCGAGCCGGTGGCCAACGCCACCGGCGGCCCGGGCTTCCTGCGGCTCTACACCACAGGCCTCGAAGCGCTCGGCCAGAACGAGCTGGAAGTGCAGCACTTCGTCGGCGAGCCGCAAACGCTGCTCTCCTCGGCCTACAACGTGGCCCACTACCTGCTCGAACGCAAAAAGGTCATCAACGACGGCGACACGATCGGCCTGACCGAAGAAGTGCAACTGACCGCCCGCCGCGGCCCGTCGATGCTGGGGGGCGAGTTAGAAGTAATTCAGCTACAGTGGGAGTGAAGCGGCTCGCTTTCAGCGGGGCGCCATGCCCGCGACGGTCCTCTGAAGTGTGGATGTTGACCCTGGGACTCGCATGCCCGGCCCTGAGGAAAGCACAAAAACGTGGCTCGGTGACCCGCTGAAGTCGAGCGCCGCCGATGAAGAGCCTCTGCGGTTCAATCTGCGGTCGCTGTTTGGGTTCGTCACAATCGTGTGCGTGGTCCTCGGCGCCGTGGCCGTGGCTTTTCCTGACTTGCTCAAGCCTCCGCTGATCCTAATCGTTGCGTTCGCCTCGTACCCGGTCCTTACCGCCGTGGCAGCGGAGTCGATCGCTCGGAGGGTGGGCGCGTCTCGCTACTCGCGTCGACTCGGAATCGCCCTGGGATTGCTAGGCTTTGTGCCTGCGGTCTGGCTGAATTACCCCGAGCCGAAGATCCCCATGGTGGCGCCCATCGCGGGCTTCGTCGTCATCCTGTGCTTTGGGGCGACTGGTGCGTTGCTGGGCGCGTTGATTGATCTGTATCTCCGGCCGTCCCAGAGCAATCGGTGATCGAGTGCTGGCGCCGATCGCGTTGGCAGGACCGGCTGGTCGATCTTGCGGCCGGTTCCGGCGTTTCCTACTCTCCCCGCCGGACCTGCGCGCGCCGACGCGGTGCGCAGACCACTCGCCTCCTGCGGAGCACGCGCATGTCTCGGCATTTTTTGGTCGCCCTGTTGGGCGTTTCGCTACTGGCTGGCTGCTCGCCGACAATTCGCTACCCGCATCTGATTGGTCCCGGGCCGGCGCCGATTCAACGGGCCAACGCCGAGGCGTTTGATCCTTATCCCTTGCAGGACCTGGGGCCTGAGATCGTCGGCGGCCGGCCGCGCGATTTTGCCGTGCCGGTCGATCCGGTGCGTCGGGCGAACCAGTACAACGAATCCCGGGCGGCAGCAGCCGCCGGCACGGCCATTCCGGTCGGTGCGCCGCTCGCGCCGAC
>JAGQOU010000152.1 GCA_020427145.1 Planctomycetales bacterium
CACGACGACCAAAACTCGTGATTTTCCGTCGTGTTCGTTGTGTCGTCGTGGTTCCTTCTTGGCGTTCTTGGCGCACTTGGCGGTTGAAAACCAAGGGAAAAAGGACTTTGCAGTTCTCCTGCCCACCGACATACCTTTCTTGACAGCTGCTCGGTAACAAGTCGCCCATGTCCACCGCTGCTCCGCCCCCTGCCCCGCCCCGCGCGACTGCCGCCCACCGGCAGTTCGTCGACGAACAGATTGAACGCACGCGGCGTTCGCTGCGCTGGACTGATTTTGCGACCAGCGCGATCGGCCTGCTGACGGCACTGCTGATTTTTCTGCTGGCGGCGGCGATTCTCGATCATTGGGTGTTCCGCGGCGGGCTGAGCGTGCCGCTGCGGGGCGGCTTGTTTGCCGTGCTTGTCGCCGGGGGAGCCTGGTACGGGTGGCGCACGTTGGCGCCGCTGTTGCGACCAATCAACCCGGCCTACGCCGCGCAGACGATTGAGCGACACGCCCCGTCGCTGAAGAACAGTTTGCTCAACCTGCTGATGTTTCGCAGCGGCCGGCAGCGGATGTCGCCCAAGGTGTACGACGCCATCGAACAACAAGCGGCCGAGCGGCTGGCCTTGTCCGACGTGGATGACGCGGTCGACAAGTCGGCGGCGCTGCACAAAGGGTACCTGCTGCTGGGCGCGGCAGTGCTTTGTGCGCTGTACGCGGTGCTGTCGCCGAAGAACTTGGCGACCTCGGCTTCGCGGGTGATGCTCCCCTGGGCCGAAATTGCAGCGCCCAGCCGCGTGCAGATCCTTGACGTCGTCCCTGGAGATGGCGAGACGGCCCGCGGCGACGTCGTCAAGATTTCCGCCACCGTCACTGGCGCCCGCGCCGACGAACCGGTGACGCTGCATTACCGTTCGATTGCCGACGACGGCGCTGCGAGCGCCCCCGAGCAGTCGCTCGAGTTGCATGCAACGGGCGAGCCCGACGCGGTCGGCCGATGGCAATTCGACGGTCAACTCCCCCCGCCAGGCGCTCGGGGCGCGAGCCTCGGCCTGCAGGAACCGCTCGAGTACTGGATTGAGGCGGGCGACGGCCGTACGCGGCGATACCACATTGACCTGTTTTCCAAGCCGACGATTGTCGTGCAGCAGGTGCGGTACGAGCCCCCGGCATACACGGGGCTCCCGACGACCGAAGCGGTGAACACCGGCGACATTGGGGGGCTCGAAGGCACGCAGGTGACGATCTCTGCGCTGGCAAACCGCCCCATTCGCGCCGCTCACATCGACTTCGACGCCGACGGCACGCGCGACATTGAGATGAAACTGGACGGCGATCGGGCCACCGGCACGTTCAAACTGGCCCTGCGAGACGATCGCCGCACGCCGCGTCACAAGAGCTACGTGCTGCGATTCACAGGCGAGGACGATCGGTCGAACGAGGATCCCGCGCGGTATCACATCGAAGTGACCGCCGACTATCCGCCAACCGTGGAGATCACCGCGCCGACCGACGCGGTGAAGACCGTGGCCGTCAACGAGGCCGTGCCGATTTCGGTGGTGGCGCGAGATCTCGACTTCGCGCTGTCGTCGGTGCGATTGGAGGGCGAGGTCGACGGGCAGCGGATTGAATTGGGAAGACTACTGGAAACCCGTCACGAAGGGCGCTTCCAGGGCTCGCTTTCGTTCACGCCGGCCGAGGCGCGCCTGAAGCCGGGCCAGGTCCTGGAATACTGGGCCGTGGCGCAGGACAACCGCACGCCGCGGGCGAACGACACCCAGTCGGACCGCCAGCGACTGCGGATTGCCAGCCCCGAGGAGGCGCCGGCGAACGGACAGCGGCAACCGGGCGACCAACCGCAGAATGACAACCCTGAGCAAGGCGGCAACAAGAACGACGCCAACGACGCCCAGCAAGATTCTGGAGAGTCGGGCGAAGGCAACGGCGCCGGCGGCGGCGAGAACGGCGCCGAAGGCGAGGCCAACGACCAGCAAGGAGAAGGCGGCCAAGGAGGGGCCGGTGGCGAACAACAGGGCGAGCAAGACGGAGGTGAGAACCAGCAAGGCGATGGCCAGCAGGGCGACGGCCTGCCCGGCGGTGGCGAGAACGGCGGAGGCGGCGAGCAGAGCGATCAAAACCAAGCCGCCGGCGGCCAAAGCGGCCAAGGCGCCGAGGGCAACGAAGAATCCGAAAACGCTGGCGGCGGCGGCAACGCCGCGGAACCCAGCGAAGGTCAACCCGGCGGCGACCAGCCCAACGACGGTCAATCAAGCGGCAACCAACCGCACAACGGCAATCAAGCCGAGGGAGGCAAGCCCGGCGACAATCAAGACAATGGCGGCGGCGAACCCGGCGGCGAACCCGGCGGCGAGGCGTCTCAGGAACCGGTCTCGTCCAACGGCGACGACGACGCCACGGCCTTCCAACGCATGGCCGAGCACTTTGCCAAACAGAACCAAGACAACCAGTCGGGCGATCAAAACGCCGGCGGCGAAGCGGGCGAGTCGCCTCAAGCCGGCAACGAAGCGCAACCCCAGGGCGACGAAGGTCAGGCGGGACAACAACCCCCTGGCGGCGACCAATCCGCCAATGGACAAGATGCGTCGAACAACCAGCAACCCGGCGCCAACGGCGAATCGCCCGAGGGCGGCAACACGGGCGACGCTGCTGCGCAACCCAACGAAGCTGGCGACGCTGGCAACGGCCTTCCCCCCGAGGCCAACGACGCCGGCGCCAATGCCGGCGAGAACATGAACGGCGAGCAACCCGGCGCTCCCCAGGACGGGTCGTCGACTTCGCCGCCAGGCGGCAGCGGCGACGAGCAGTTTGCCGAGAAGAATCCCGACGGCGGCGAGCCCGGCGATGACTCCGGCGAACAACAAGGCGCCAACCCCAGCGACGTGACCAATCCCAACCAGGGCGCCGGCGGCAGCGGCTCGCAGGGCGACGATCCGCAAGCGACGCCCGATGCGGGCCAGCAACCGCACCAGGGCGACAAGAACGATCGCGACCCCGAGGGCGCCGATCCGCAGTCCGACGAAGCGCCCTCCGGCGGGCAGAGCAAGCAGGAGTCGGATTCCTCCGGCGGCCAATCGGGCGACCAATCCGGCGGCGGCTCGAAGGGCGCTGGCCAACGCGCCGACAGCGAGGGCGAAGGGGCGCCCGGCGAGAACACGGCCGCTGACGAAGGCGCCGGCGCTGCCGAGCAACCCGGCGAGGGAGAGACTGGCTCGAAACCGGGCGGCGACCAACTTGCCGAGGGCCAAACCGGCGAGTCGAGCGGCGACCAACCCGGCGCTGGCAGCGAATCGCGCGACAGCGGCAGCGCTGGCGACGCCACGGCCCAACCGAACGATGTTGGCGACGCCGGCGCCGGCGACCAGCCCGAAGGCGCCGACCCCAACGCCCAACCTCCCGGCGCCCAACCTGGGCAACAGCCGGGCCAACAGCCCGGCGGAGCGGGCCAGCAAGGCGCCCAGGATGCCGCGGGCGAAAACCGCCCGCCGGAACAATCCAACGACAATCCCGCGGCCGGCGCCCCGACCGATGGCGGCGGCGGCACGGCCGGCGGCGCCAACGCAGGCGCCGGCCCCGAAGCCGAAGGACTCGGCGCCGACGAGGCCAATCTCGACTTCGCCCAGAAGCAGACCGACCTCATTCTCAACCGGCTCGACGAGCAATTGGCCAAGCATAAGGTCGATCAAGACCTGCTGAAGAAGCTCGGCTGGTCGGCCGACGACTTGCGCAAGTTCGTCGACCGCTGGAAGTCGCTCAAAGAGCAAGCGAAGGCGCCGGGCCAGGAGGGAGTCGACGCAGCGGTGGAACTCGACGAAGCGCTCAAATCGCTTGGCCTGCGCCGCGACGGCCCGCAGCGCTACAACGCAACGGCGAAAGCCGACGAGTTGCGAGAACTGACTGACGCGTATCGCGCTCGGGCGCCGCGAGAGTACCAGGACCGAGTCCGGGCCTATGTCCGCGGCGCGGCAGCAGCGGATGCCGGCGACGAGGGCCAATCGCCGTGACTCTGCTGCAGCGAGCCGACGACTGCGACCCCACGGCAAACCCCGCCAAATCGCAAGAACCCAAGGGCAGCGTTTTCGGCGCCCTGATTTTCGTTGCATTAGCAATCAGCTGCACACCGGCAATGTTTCGCAGCTTGGCCGAAGGGCTCCCAAATTCGGCGATAATTCTCTGTCTTGCGATCGCCACACTGCTCGCAGGGGCCTACTTAGCCGCGCGGGGTCGGAAGGTCTGGGCATTCGCTTGTTTCTTACTTGCCTATTTGATCGCCGACGTCGCAGCCGTGACACTGCCTGCCGAGCAGAGCGCACGCTCTAGCCGGGCGGCACAATCTGCTGTCGAGGCGGGCGTCGATTCGGGCCGCCCAACGCCGCCAATGGCCCGTCCCGGCGGCGAGTGACGACCGCACGGCGACCTGCTAACCTAGCTGCACGCCTTGGCCCGCGGGCGGGCTGGTTTCACGGTTGGTTGGAGCGCTTTTCCTATGACATCAATCCCGCCGCGGTATCTCGTTCCGTTTCATCCCAAGCGGATTCCGCACCACTTTGTCGACGTGCTGGTGATCGGCGGGGGAATCGCGGGGTTGCGGGCCACCATGGCGATCGACCCGGCGCTGACGACGCTGATCGTCACCAAGGATCGCCTACAAGAGTCCAACAGCAGCTACGCCCAGGGGGGGATCGCGGGAGTGCTCGCCCCGGACGATCGGTTTGAAGACCACGTGGCCGACACGCTCACCGCGGGAGCCGGCCTGTGCGACCGCGAAATTGTCGAAATGGTCGTGCGCGAAGCGCCCAGCCATATCCGCCAGCTTATTGAATGGGGCACGTCGTTCGATTTAGACGACGGCGAGCTGGTGCTGGGCCGCGAGGGCGGCCACAGCCACAATCGCATCGCCCACGCCCTGGGCGACGCCACCGGCAAAGAGATCATGCGGGCGATGATCCAGCACGCTCGCGAAACGCTCAAAGCGCAAATCTGGCAAGACACGTTCACCATCGATCTGTTGACGCACGAGGGCGTCTGCCGCGGCGCGCTGGTTTGGAACGCCCGCCACGGCAAGACGTTTGTCTGGGCGAAGCAGACGATTCTCTGCACGGGCGGCGCAGGGCAGGTCTATCGTGAAACCACCAACCCGCTGGTCGCCACCGGCGACGGACACGCCGCGGCGTACCGCGCCGGCGCCGAGCTCGCCGACATGGAATTCATGCAGTTCCATCCCACGGTGCTGTACATCGCCGGCAGCAGCCGCAGCCTGATCACCGAAGCGATGCGCGGCGAAGGTGCGCTGCTGGTCGACTGCAACGGTCACCGGTTCATGCCCGAGTACGACGAGCGGGCCGAGCTGGCGCCGCGCGACGTGGTGAGCCAAGCCATCGACGAGCAGATGCTGCGCACCCGGCACCCGTGCGTGTACCTCGACCTCAGTCACTTCGACGCGAAATGGGTGCGCGAGCGGTTCCCGGGGATCACCAAGCGCTGTCAGGAGTTTGGCATCGACCTGCCGCAGGATCGCATCCCCGTGCGCCCCGGGGCGCACTACATGATCGGCGGAGTGCGCGTCGACGACCACGGCAGGACGACGTTGCCCGGGCTGTGGGGGGCCGGCGAGGCGACGAGCAGCGGCCTGCACGGGGCCAATCGCCTGGCCTCCAACAGTTTGCTGGAGGGCTTGGTGTACGGCGCCCGAGCCGGAGCCGGGGCCGCCGCCGCGGCGCTGGAAATGCCCGACACGTACGCCGCCGTACCGCTTGAGAATCCCCCGGTGGAGCGTCTCAGCGAATGGCTCGACCTGCAGGACGTGCGCAATTCGCTCAAGAGTTTGATGTGGCGCGCCGCGGGGGTCCGCCGCGACGGTCCGGAACTGGCCGCCGCGCTCAAGTCGGTCGAGAAATGGTCCCGCTACGCGCTCACGCAGCAACTCGCCGAGCCGCGCGGCTGGGAACTGCAAAACATGCTGATTGTCGCTGAGGTGATCCTCGGCGCGGCCCTGCGCCGCGAGGAATCGCGCGGGGTCCACCTGCGGAGCGATTTCCCGGACGAGAACGACGCCAAGTGGGGGAGCCGGTGCGGTGACGTCGTAGCCCGGGCGTAAGGGGCCCTGGTAGCCAATAGTACGATGGGGTTGTCCGCGATCTGGTGCGGGGGGGCGACGCACGCCGGACAAAGGTCGAATCCTCCTTCCGCCCTTTGACATCTGACGATTGCTGTCGTGTTTTTCATGTTCGGCGCGAACCCCTCGCCGGTTCTGGCCGTAGCGTCGGGTATGGACACCCGTAGACGGCAAGGTTAGGCTTCTTAACCCGGGCTACCGGACCGGCATGATCGGAACCGCCCTCGCTAAGCCGTTGCACGGCAAGCGGTTGGGCGCCGTGGTCGCCACGTTCCCGAACCGGCGACCCCGTATCTGCTGGCCGCGCGTCTTGCGGCTGCGACGGCGTTTGGCGCCGGTCGCGCGCCCCCCGGATTGGTTCACAGCAGGGAGTTTTGCGTATGTCGACCGATGCTTACCCGGCAACTGGCGGCCCCGTTGCGGGCGGCGGCGAGCCGATGATCGAAGCCATCGGGCTGTCGAAATTCTACGGCGACTTTGCCGCGTGCCGCGACGTGACGTTCGCCATCAACAAGGGCGAGGTGGCGGCCTTCCTGGGCCCCAATGGCGCGGGCAAAAGCACGACCATGAAACTGCTGACTGGCTATTTGGCGCCCTCCACGGGCAACGCCAAAATCGCCGGTTACAGTATGAACCAGGAGCGACTGCTAGGCGCCGAGCGGCTGGGTTATCTCCCCGAAAACGGCCCGCTGTACCCCGACATGTCGCCCCGCAGTTTGCTGACGTTCTTCGGCAACGCCCGCGGCATCACCGGGCGAGAAATGCAGGAGCGCCTCGACGCGGTCATCAACACCTGCCATTTGGAAGCGGTCATCGGCAAGCCGATCGGCAAGCTCTCCAAAGGCTACCGCCAACGCGTGGGTATGGCGCAGGCGCTGCTGCATAACCCCGACGTGCTGATTCTCGACGAGCCGACCGCGGGCCTCGATCCGAACCAAATTCGTGAAGTCCGTCGCATGATCCGCGAACTGGGCGAAACGAAAACCATCCTGCTGTCGACGCACATCCTGCAAGAGGTCGAAGCGATGTGCAATCGCGTGGTCTTTATCAACGAAGGCCGCTTGGTGTTCGACGGCACGCCCGCTGATCTCGCCGCCCAAGACCACGACCTCGACAAACGTTTCCTCGAACTCACCGGCCGTACGGAATTGACCTGAGTTATTCACCGCAGAGGACGCAGAGAGCGCACAGCGGCTGGCAACGATCAGCCTCGATTGCCTCGAGATAAAATCAACGCAGCTGCGACCGGCGAATCCTCTGCTCCGAAAGCCAGTTGACACCGTCTATTGCTCTGCGACGTCCGCGTCCTTCGCGGCGCCACCCCGAAAACTAGTAGCAAGCCGTTCTGCTTTGCCGTTATGAACTTCAATACTCTCAAGGCGATCTTTCGCCGCGATTTCGTCAGTTACTTTTCCAGCCCCACCGGATACGTGTTCATTTGCGTGTTCGTGGTGCTCAGTTCGCTGGCCACGTTCTGGCCGCCGGAGTTTTTCGCCAACAACCTGGCGAACCTCGATCAGCTGAGCCGCTGGCTGCCGTTCATCATGCTGGTGTTTATCCCGGCAATCACGATGAGCATGTGGGCCGAGGAACGGCGACAAGGCACCGACGAACTGCTGCTGACCATCCCCGCAAGCGACTTCGACGTGGTGCTCGGCAAGTATCTGGCCGGCGTGGCGATCTTCACCGTCTCGCTGATGTTCTCAGCAGTTTCGATTTTCACGGTCTTCAAGTACGGACTCGGTTCGCCCGACCCGGGGTTGTTTTTCAGCACCTACGTCGGCTACTGGTTCATCGGCATCGCGATGATCGCCGTGGGCATGGTCGCCTCGTTCCTCACGGCGAATCTCACGGTCGGCTTCATCCTCGGCACGTTGTTCAACCTGCCGCTGGCGCTGTTCGGCGTGGCCGACTGGTTTGTGAAGGATCCCGAGTGGGCGCAGCGCATTCAGCGGTGGAGCGCCGTGGAGCAATTCCGCGATTTTGAACGCGGCGTGATCAGCATCGGCGGCGTCTCGTATTTCTTACTGCTGGCTGCGGTGATGCTGTATTTGTGCATGGTGCTCATCGGACGACGGCATTGGCAGTCCCGCGAGGATGGCGACTCGCTGTTGGGCCACTATCTCATTCGCGGCCTGTCGCTCATGGCAATCGCCTTCGGCGTGACCGCCGTGCTGCAGGAAAAGAACTGGCTGCGGGCCGACGTGAGCTCGGCGCAACTCAGCTCGCTCTCCGGCGACACGATTAAACTCATCACCAAACTGCGCGACGATCCCGACGTGCAGCCGATCAAAATCGACGCGTACGTCAGCCCGCAGGTGCCCACCGAGTACGCCGCCACCAAGATTAACTTGCTGTCGACGCTGGAAGAGCTCAAGGCCTTGGGGGGCGGCAAGATTCAGGTCGTCAATCACGAGATCGGCAATTACGGTCCCGAAGCCGAACTGGCCGAGAAGAACTACGGCATCACGCCGCAGGAGCAAATGGTCGGCGAAGGCGCGCAGACCGAGGTCGCCGAGTTCATGATGGGCGTGGCGTTCCGCTCGGGCCCTGACAAGGTCGTGGTGCCGTTTATCAACAAAGGCATCCCGGTGGAGTACGAACTGGTCCGCTCGATCATGACGGTGGCCCAGGCCGAGCGCCTGAAAGTGGGGGTCGTCAACACGGGCGTGCCGATCATGGACCCCTCCTCGTCGTCCCGGCGCGACTGGGCGCTCATTTCTGAACTGCGCAAGCAATACGACGTGACGTTGGTCGATCCCGCTCAACCGATCAAGACGGACTTCGACGCCCTGCTCGTCGTGCAGCCTTCGATGCTGGGCCCGCAGGAAATGGATCATCTGATCGACGCGGTCAAGGCGGGCGTCCCCACGGCGTTGTTCGAGGATCCGTTCCCCTTCATCATTCCGCCGCAGATGGCCGCGGGCACCGACGAGCCCAAGATGAACCCCGCGATGGCGCAAATGGGCATGTTCGGCGGCGGCGCCGAGCCGAAGGGCAACATTCAAGAGCTTTGGCGGCTGCTGGGGATCGACTTCAACGGCAGCCAGGTCGTTTGGCAGCGTTACACGCCCGAGCAATCGGTCAGCACGATTGACGACGACCAGTGGGTCTTTGTCGATGAGAACAACGGCGCCTCCCAACCGTTCAACGACGAAAACGCCATCTCATCCGGGCTCAACCAGATTCTGTTGCTGTACCCGGGTTATTTCAAACGTTCGGACGAGTCGAAACTGGAATTCCAGCCGCTGGCGGAAAGCGGTTCGAAGAACTCGGGCACCGTGGCGACGCAAACGCTCAATCGGGGCGACTTGGGACAGGCCAACCGCGAAAACTTCAGCAAGGTGCGCACGTCCGACGGCTACATCGTTGCGGCGGAAGTGACGGGTTTGGCGCCGCTGGACGAATTGCTGCCGGAGGCGGGCGAAGGCGAAGTCGATCCCGCCGACGACGCTGCGGTCGCGAAGCAGCGGGCCGAGGCGGAAAAGAATCGACCCACCATCAAGGTGGTGCTGGTGGCGGACATCGATTGGCTGATCGACGGGTTCTTCATGATCCGCGAGCGCGGCGACGACGACTTCCTGCCGGCTACTCAGAACGTCACGTTTCTGTTGAACGTGATCGACGAACTGACCGGCGACGACCGGTTCATCGAAATCCGCAAACGAACCCGCGAGCATAAGACGCTGGAGAAGATTGACGAGAAGACGCGCGATTTCCGCCAGGCGGCTGCGAAGGAGGAGGAAACGTTCGTCGCCAGCATTCAGGACAAGATTGACGCCGCCGAGGAAGCGTACAACAAAAAGGTCGACGCCATTGAGAGCAGGACCGATCTGACGCGCATTCAAAAAGCGACGCTCCAACGCCAAATCGAAATCGAAGAGCAACGACGCCTGTCGCGCGAAGTCAAACAGTTGGAGACGGAGCGCACGCGCGAGGTCAAGAAGATTGAATACGACCTGGAGCAAGACGTGCGCTCGGTGCAGGATTTGTACAAAATGATCGCCATCGTGTTGCCCCCCATCCCGCCGCTGCTGTTGGCCGTGTGGGTGTTCTTCCGTCGTCGCGAGGCTGAACGCCAAGGCGTCGCACGGGAGCGGATGAGGTAGCGGCGCTGCCAGTTTCTTGGCTGGCGGCAATCAACCAGGTTTTTCTAAGACGATACTCTGACGGACGCGCTCACGCCGCCCGGAATTCGATCATGACTGAAGCCAGTAAGACGATATCGTTTCTCGCCGCCGGGATTGTCTCGATCGCCGCCGCGTACATGGTGACGTCGGCGCCCAGCGATTTTGACCCCGGCGATCGCGTGGGCCAGCGGCTCAATGAATTCGAAGTAGGGGACCCCAAGAGCCTGACCATCATCAAGGTCGCCGAGGGAGGCTCGAAGCTCGAGGAGTTCGAGGTCGCCGAGCAAGGCGGCATGTGGACGATTCCCTCGAAGCAGGGTTACCCGGCCGACGCCACCGAGCAGATGGCCGCCGCCGCAACGGGACTGATGAACCGCGAAATCTTACGCGTCGAGGCGAAAACGGCCGACGAGCACGCTAAGCTCGGCGTGCTCAACCCGTCCGACGCCGAACTGGACGGCAAGGCGATTGGCGTGGGAACGCGGGTGGTCATGACCGATGTGGACGACAAACCGCTGGTCGACATGATCATCGGCGACGAAGTGAAGGATTTTCCCGGCCAATACTACGTTCGCAACAGCAACCAGGACGTGGTTTACGTCGTCAGTCTCGATCCCGACAAGCTGACCACGACGTTTGACGACTGGATCGAAGACGATCTGCTGAAGCTTGATCCGTTCAACATCAAGGAAGTGACCATCAACGACTACTCGGCGGAGTTGACCTACTCCATCACGCCCGATGGTCGACTCGCGCCGCAGGTTCTTTGGGATCGTCGCGGCAAGATGGAACTCGCCTACGACAACGACGCCGCGAAGTGGGAACCGCTGGAGTTGGTCAAATTCAGTCGTCAAACCGGCGAACCGGAGCCATTCACGTTGACTGACGACGAAGAACTCAATGAGGAAAAGCTGCGCGAAATGCGCAACGGACTCGACGATCTGCTGATTGTCGACGTCGAGCGCAAGCCCGCCGGATTGAGCTCGGACCTCAAGGCAGGCGAAGACTTCCTCCGCGATCGCGACAGCGCCGAAAGCCTCGTCAAACGAGGCTTTGCTCCGTTGCGGATCGAAGAAGGCGGCCCGTTGGAGATCCTGTCCAGCGAAGGCGAAGTCATTTGCACGATGAACAACGGCGTGGAATACGTCTTGCGATTCGGCAAGCTGGCGATGGACGCCGCGGCCGATGCTGCCGAGGGGGACGCCGCGGACGCCAACGGCGGCAAGCTCAACCGGTTCCTTTTCGTGTCGGCGCGGTTTAACGAAGACGCCATCGAGCGACCAGTACTCGCGCCGCTGCCCGAGCTGCCCGCAGGAGCGGACGAGCCGGCTGACGCCAACGGCGCCGAGGAATCAGCCGACGCCCCGGATGAATCTGCCGACGCGGACGACGCGCAAGAAACTCCTGCCGCCGAAGAAGCGACAGAGGACGAAGAGGAGGAAGAAGAAGTCGCCGACGACGAGTCGGTCGCGACCGAGACGGCGGCTGCGGACGATCCCAATACCGACGGAGACGCCGAAGTTTCGCAAGAGTCCCCCGCGGAGGCCGATGCGGCCATGGCCGAAGAAGCCACCGAGGACGCGGTCGAAGCTGCGGATGAGGCCACTGAAGATGTCGCCGAAGCCGCCGAGGCTAGCGATTTGGAGGCGGGTCTGGAGGCTCTCATCGCCGAGCGAAAGGCGATCCAACAAGAGAATGATCGCCTGCTCGATCAATACAAGAACACGCTGGCCGAGGGACGCGAGACCGTCGCGGAACTCAACGAACGGTTCGGCGATTGGTACTACGTCATCTCAGAGGACGTCTACAAGCAGATTCATCTCAGCCTGGATGACGTGATCAAGCAGAAAGACGCCGAGCCCGCTGGCGAGGGCGGCGCGGCCGCCGCGCCGGCGGACGACGATCCGCTCACCGGGTTGCCGAACATCTCGTTGGGCGGCGGGGACGAAGCTGGACAGGACGAATCGGCGGAGTAGCATTGCCGAAGAGTACGTCTGGTGAGGGGCCGCGTCTTGCGAGACCAGGAGAATCTCTCCCCCGGCCCCTCCCTTCAAGGGAGGGGGGCGTCGTCGCCGCGCTTCAACCGACTTCGCCCAATTCGCGAAGCTGCTCCAGCGTGAACAGGCCCGTGTCGTGGCCGTCGCTAAAGTGGATTGCATAGGCGTAGCGGCCCACCGGCTGCATGGCCGTGATTCGCAGCGGCTGCGTTTCGGCTGCCGTGAGGACCGGCAGCTGTCCCGGCGATGGCGGTTGGCTGCGCTTTTCGCGGCACGAGGCGCAGGGGCAGGCGTCGCGCAGTTCGCGCACGGCGTATTCGCGTTGCTGCTGGTCGTCCCAAGTGATCGTTAGGCGATCGGGGGCAATCAGCTTGAGATCGATCGGTTGCGGCGCGGACATGGTTACTCGACGGGGATGGAAGCTTGCGGTTCAGCGCCGCTGATCGACGAATCGACGACCTTTGCCTTCGAACCGGGGCAAGGACATGGGGGGCGCCAGCCGAACGTCGACCCGCATCCCCAGGCGCAGCCGCAGTTCCTCGGCAATTCGAACTGGCTCGGCGGCGCGATCTTCCACTTCGACAATCAGTTCGTCCATTTCGCCCCGCTTGCGTGCAGTCAGCCGGTACTCGACGACCTCGGGAAAGCTGCGCAAGATCTGCTCCACGGCAGTGGGGAAAATGTTCACGCCGCGAATGATGAGCATGTCGTCGGCCCGGCCGAGCACGCCACCCTTGAGCAGTACGAACCGATTTGGCCCTTCGTCGCTCCACACGGGCCGCACCAAATCTCCCGTGCGATAACGGACAATGGGCATGCCCCACCGACCAAGCGACGTGAGCACCAGGTGCGACAATTCGCCTGCCTTGGCCGACTCGCCGGACTCCACGCCAATGAACTCGGGGATGAATTGCGTCTCCAGCACGTGCAGCCCCGCGCCCGCGGCGTCGCCGTACCCCCAGGGACCGACTTCGCTGGAACCGCTGTGGTCGACGACGCGGGCCGACCACGCCTGCTCGATGCGCTGGCGAATCGCGGGGATCGATCCGCCTGGCTCGCCGGCCACGATGATCCGCTGCACGCTGGTGTGAGCCAGATTGATCTTGTGCTCCTCGGCCACTTCCACCAGGTGCAAGGCGTAGGTTGGCGTGCAGAGCAGCACGGTCGCTTTCGTGCGCTCGATGAGATCGAGCCGGGCGAGCGAATTGAGCCCGCCGCCGGGAATGGTCATCACGCCGCGGCTGGTCAGCGCGTCGTGAGCACTCCAAAACCCGATGAAAGGACCGAAGGAAAACGCCAACAGCGCGCGGTCGGCGGCCGTCACCCCCGCGGCGTCGAGCACGTATTGCCAGCATTCGACCCACCATTGCCAATCGTCGGCCGTGTCGTACACCTCCAACGGCCTGCCGTGCGTCCCGGAGGTTTGGTGGAACCGCACGTACCGCTCCAGCGGCCAGGTGAGATTGGCGGGGCCGAAGTGATCGAGCGACTCCAGCAGCAACTCGTTCTTCGCGGTGAGCGGGAGCGTGGCCAATTCGTCAAGCGACTGCAGCGGCAGTCGCACGCTGGCGAGTTTCTGGGCGTAGAACCGATTGACCGGCCGCAGGGCCGTGAGCATGTCGTTGAGCTTGGCGAGTTGCACGTCGATCAGCGCGCTGCGGTCGAGCGCCTCGTGGCGGCGGCGTTGCTCGGCGTTGCTGCGCGACATGCGAGTTCGTTCCTGGCGAGGCGGCCCTAACGGGCGACGTCGTAGAGTTCGATTTTGCGGTAGAGCGTGGCCCGGCCGATGCCCAACAATTTCGCGGCTTCGGGGACGTTGCCGCCGGTGCGTTTGAGGGCTTCGCTGATGAGCTTCTTTTCCCAGTCGTCGATCTTCAGCGAGTCGAGTTGCCCGCTGCCGCTGTCGCGCAAGCCCAGATCATGAGGCTCGATCACGTTGCCTTCGGCGAGCACGACGGCGCTGTCGATCACGTTGCGTAACTGCCGCACATTGCCCGGCCAACGGTACGAGACGAGTTTCTCGCGCGCCGCGTCGCTGATAGCCAGCTGCGGGCGGCCCCGCTCGTGTCGATAGTGATCCAAGAAGAAGTCCACGAGGAGGCCGACGTCCTCTGCCCGATCGCGCAACGGGGGAATGTCGAGTTCGAAAACGCTGAGTCGATAATACAGGTCCTCGCGGAATTTCTTCTCGCGGACGTATGTTTGCAGATCCTGATTGGTCGCGGCGATTACGCGGACGTCGACGGCCACCTCCTGCGTGGCGCCCACCGGCAGAAAGGGATGCCCTTCGAGAATACGGAGCAGCTTGGCCTGCCCCTCCAGCGGCAACTCGCCCACCTCGTCCAGGAACAGCGTGCC
>JAGQOU010000153.1 GCA_020427145.1 Planctomycetales bacterium
GAGCCGATTATTCCCCCGCAGCCCGCGCCGCCCCTCCGATCGACGCTCCCTTCGCCGAAGCGGCGCCAGCGACCGAGGGTTCCGCCGCCGCGGACGATCCGTTTGCCGCACCTGCCGCGGAGAAGGCCGACACGGCGCCAGCCGAAGCTGCCGACCCGTTTGGCGAAGCTGCCGATACGCCCGCTGCCGCTGCGGCTGATCCATTCAGCGAGCCCGCCGCGACCGCACCCACCGAAAGCGACGACCCGTTTGGCGCGGACGCCGATTCGACAGGGCCCGCCAGCGATCCCTTCAGCGCGGAGCCGATGGCGGACAAGCCGGCTGAGACGCCCGCGGACGATCCCTTCGGTAGCGACGCCGCTGCGACGACAGACGATCCGTTTGGCGAAGAAGCCCCGGCGGCCGACGCGACGCCGATGACCGACGACCCGTTTGGCGAGGATGAAGCTGCTACGGCCCCTACAGATGATCCGTTTGGCGAGACTGAGCCGCCCGCCGATGAGCCGGCCGCCGATCAGCCGTCGGTTGCCAAAGACGGCCCCATGAAGGACGACCTCGAGGCGGCAACCGCTGAACGCGAGACTCTCGACGCCGACGTCGCTTCGGGATACGCCGCCGAGGAGGTCGCCGATGCGCAGGCGGAGCAAGCTACCGCCGACGTGATGGAATCCGAGGCTGCGGACGATGCCGCCGAGGAACCGGCTCCCGACGTAATGGAATCCGAGGCCACGGACGATGCCGCCGAGCAAGCGACGCCGGAAGAAGACTCAGCGGAGCCAGCCGAGGATTCGTCGGCCGCCGAGGACGACGATCCGTTCGGTATGGACTCCGAAGAAGAATCGGACGCCGAGGAGGCTGACGCGGGGGCGGCTCCCGCCGATGAATCGGCCACCGACGACGCGGCCGCCGGCGAAGACGCTGAGGAGTCGTCCGAGTCCACCGAGTCCACCGAATCCACTGAGGCCGACGAACAACCGGCCGACTCGACGAGCGACGACGCGTCGAACTTTGACGAGGAGGATCCCTTTGGCGGACTCTGAGCAATATCGGCCGGCCTGGCCCGCGGTTGGCGCCGGCGTTAAGCGTCGTAGCGGTTGGCGAGTCGCGCGTGCGGCGGCATGGACGCTCCTGATGGCGTTGAGCGCAGCGCTCCCTGGCTGCTCGCAAACCGCCACGCTGCCGAAGCCCGAGGCGTCGTCGGATCAAGACGATTTCGACCGGGTCGTCGAGCGATTACGGCAGATCATCGACGACACGTCGCCTGCGGCGGCCGTTCCTGACGGAACTCAGCCCAGTCAACGCCAGGTGTCTGCGTCTGCCATTACGCCGGCGGCAGACGGAAAGCCCGCCTCGGCGACGATCACGATTCTTACGCTCCCCGCGCACGTGGTGGAAGACGCCGCCGCATTCGCCGAGGGCGACCTGACCGTCGACCCGGGGGACGACCAGCCGGAGACCGACGCGACTGCTGCGGAGGAAGGCGAGGAAGTGACCTACCATCTGGTCTACGGCGAGACGGGCTGGCAACTCGCCGACGAACCGGCCGAAGAGTTCGAGCGGCTGTGGTTCGAGTACGCCCTGCGGTAAATCGCGTCAGGCTCGCTCGACCCGCGACGACGGTTCCACGCGCGCACCGCCGCGTCGGTTCAACACTCCGTGACGTTTACGGCCAATCCGCCGCGCGCGGTTTCCTTGTACTTGGTCTTCATGTCGCGCCCCGTGTCGCGCATCGTCTTGATTACCTTGTCGAGCGAGACGCGATGCCGGCCGTCGCCGCACAGGGCCAGCCGGGCGGCGTTGATCGCCTTGACCGCGGCCATGGCGTTGCGTTCGATGCAGGGCACCTGAACGAGCCCGCCCACGGGGTCGCAGGTGAGCCCCAGGTTGTGTTCCATGCCGATCTCGGCGGCGTTCTCGACCTGTTGGGGCGTACCGCCCAGGACTTCGGCCAGGGCCCCCGCCGCCATCGAACAAGCCGATCCCACCTCGCCCTGACAGCCGACCTCGGCGCCGGAGATTGACGCGTTCTCTTTGAACAGGATGCCGATCGCCGCGGCGGTGAAACCGCACGGTGGCGTCGTCGCGCTTGGGCTCGGTTCCCCGGAAACGGTACTTGTGGAAATAGTGCAGCACGGCGGGCAGGATGCCTGCGGCTCCGTTGGTCGGCGCGGTGACGACCCGCCCGCCGGCGGCGTTCTCCTCATTGACCGCCAGCGCCCACAGGTTGACCCAATCCAGGCTGCCAAACGAGTCGCCGGGCTGCGGCCGGTCCGACTGCAGTTTGCGGAACAACGCGGCCGCGCGGCGCTCCACGCGCAGGCCGCCGGGCAACACGCCCTCCTGCCGGCAGCCGCGCTGGACGCACTGTTGCATGGCGTTCCAGATTTCGAGCAACCGCTGCCGGATCTCGCGCTCGCTGCGCCACGTCTGTTCGTTGTGTAGCATCAGCTCGCTGATGGGCATGCCCGTCTCGTCGCACCGCGCCAACAGGGCGGCCGCCGTGGTGAAGGGGTGCGGCAGCGGCGTTGCGTCGGGCACGATGCGGTCGGCGGCCGCGGCGTCCTCATCCACTACAAACCCGCCGCCGATGGAGTAATACGCCCGCGTGGCGAGCACGGCGCCCGCGGCGTCGGCTGCGGTGAATCGCACCGCGTTGGGGTGGTACGGCAACGACTCGCGGCAGAACCGCAGGTCCTCGTGCGGCGAGAAGGTAATCGTCGGGCCGCCGGCCAGCGGCAACCGGCCTGACGCCGCCGTCTGGGCGACCAACGCGGCCAGCTCCTCCGGATCGACGCTCTCGGGAAGCCGCCCCGCCAACCCGCCGATGACCGCCTTGTCGCTGCCATGGCCGCGTCCCGTGGCGCCGAGCGACCCGAACAGTTCCACGCGCACCGCGGCGACCCGTTGCAGCGCGCCCAATGACTGCAGCATGCGCACAAACGTCCCCGCCGCTCGCATCGGCCCGACAGTGTGCGAACTGGAGGGACCAATGCCGATGGAGAACAGATCGAACGTGCTAACGGCCATCGAGTGTTTCCAGCCGACCCGGCGCAGAACGGATCTCTGCCGTCGAATTCGTAAGTGTTTCGAGTCACTTCGTCGCGGCTGAGGCCAAGGGCGAGGGCCGCCTCAGTCAGCGGATATTAATATCGCCGCCAAACAATTTCAGCACCAGCACGATATCCAAGATTGCCGCGGGGGCGACGGACCATAAGAAACCCACGCCCAACCCGAGGACTGCGGCCAGGATAACACACCATACGATGACGAAGGCGGCTGCCTCGCCCAGGTAAAGTTCGCCGGTGACGATGCCATAACCGACCAGCAACCAGAAAAGTATGTACGGGATAATCATGCCGGCCTCTCTCAATTTCTTATTGCCCGGCACGTCGTTCAAGCCGTTACAAACCCTTGCCATCGTAACCCAAGCAGTTCTCCACAACCACTTGACGGGATCGCCGCTGTGCTCAGGCGTCCTTGAGATGCGAGTCGGCCCAAGTGGCATTTCGATGTGAATACTCGTCAGTGCTCCCGTGGCGAACGGTCGCCTCGGTGTCAACGCCGCCGATCACGCCCTTACCCGTTCGCTCGCGCCCGCTTCCACAGGACCGCTAGGGCATGGGTCAGCGTGCTCTCGTCGCACTGGCGGTAGGGGCTGTCGGCCGGCAGGTCGCGCATCAGGCGGCGGTGAGCTTCGGCCAGGGCGTGGTAGGGCATCGAAGGAAAGATGTGATGCAGGGCGTGAAACCGCAGGCCCACCGGCGCCCAGAGGCCGCCGGTGATCGGGTGCTGCGGGTAGTTCACCGAGTCGAGCAGTTGATCGACGAAGTTCATCTGCCCGCCGTCGTTGGTCCAGCGGTGGGCGCCCAGGGTCCGCAATGCGTTGATTCCCACGATGAACACGCCTGTGCAATACGCCTGCACCAAGAACCAGGGCGACAGCCGTTCGTCGAACAGCAGGCCGCCGGCGTACACCATGCGGACGAAAATGAACCAGATGACCGCCATGCAGCCGATCTCCTGCAGGCGGATGATCCGCAACGTCCGCCGCGTGGGCAGGGGCCGCAGGTACTTGGGGTCCATCACCATCGACGATGCGTGCCGATGCACCCAGTCGCGCAACCGCGGGCTGAACCACGTGAGCGGCGTCAGCACGCCGAACCGTACGATCGCCAGCACGGGAATCACCAGCACCTGCGACAGGTAGAACCAAATCTGCCACGCTGGCAGTCGCGCCAGCGGGATGTACTCGCCGTCTTGGGCCGTGCCGTAGTGTTTGCGGCGGTGGTGATCGATGTGCGTGTAGTACACGAACGTGGGGATGAGAAACGGAATGCCGACCAGCAGGTTCCACACAAACCGGAACGCGGTGAATTGATTCGCCGGAATATGCACCAACTCGTGGATGAACAGCGCACAGCGATAAATCAGCAGGCTGGAGACGACAAACAGCACCGCCGTCGCCGGCCAGTGCCAGCCGCTACTCGCGGCCCAGGAGTCAACGTGCCACAACCGATTGCTTGCCAACGCGTCGGGATGCTGCACCAGGGCGAATGCAGTCATGCCGACCGCGTAGCATGCCAACATATCGGTCCAGTAGATCCACGGGACCGGACGGAAAAAATCGCCGACGATCCGGCGGGCTTCGGCCAGCGAGAACTCGTGACTGGAGCCGGCGTCGGGTAATTCGCGATCAAGCAGTTCAGGGGACGCTTCCGACACGGCGAGACTCTTCGAGTCGAGGACAGGTAACAGGTTGCAATCGAAACACCGGGCGACGGCGCCGCGGGCGTGGCACGGCTCGGCGAGCCGCGCGAGGCCGGAAACGCCCTGCACGCGGGCGCCCTCTCCGTCGCCAAGCGCGAAGTCTTTCCGATTGTGACGGTCCCCCTGAGTTTATCCCCGAGGGAATCGCCGGACCAGACAACTCTGGCGGCCGGCCGGAACTTGTTGCCCCCCGCAGCCACGACTAGACTGGCCATTTCTCGGGGAAAACCGTATCTCCCCGGCCACCGCTTCACGGGCCCCGTGTTGGCAGCCCCATTATGCGCGAAGTCGTCGTCACCGGCCTGGGAATCGTCTCGCCAATCGGCGTGGGCGTCGACGACTGCTGGGCGGCCCTGGAAGGGGGCGTCAGCGGCGTGCGGGTCGTGCCCGAGTTGGCCGCGGCGGGGCATCCGATCCCCATCGCCGGCGAGGTCGTGAACTTCGAGCCCAAGCAATACGTCAAGCCGCGCAAAGCCCTGAAGGTGATGTCGCGGGAGACGCAGCTGGGGTTTTCGGCGGCCGAGCTGGCCTGGGAGCAAGCCGCCCTGGAAGGCGCCGGGATCGCCCCCGAGCGGCTCGGCGTGCTGTGCGGTTCGAACATGTTCTGCCCCGAGCTGCCTGAACTGGCCGCCGCGTTCAATGCGTGCCGCGACGGCGACGGTGCGTTCGACGAGAACATGTGGGGACCGGCCAGCATGGCCGAGATGTTTCCCCTGTGGCTGCTGAAGTACCTGCCGAACATGGTCCCCGCCCACATTGGCATTGCCCACGACTTGCGCGGGCCCAGCAATTCGGTGGTCGCCGGCGACACCTCCGGCCTGCTGGCGGTGATCGAATCGGCCGACATCATCGCCCGCGGCGCTGCCGACGTGATGCTCGCCGGCGGCGTGAGCTCCATGCTCGGCATGATGGACATGATGTGGCACGCCGGGGCGCGGCTGTCGCGACGGATCGACGAGCCCGCACGGGCCAGCCGACCCTTTGACGCAAACCGCGACGGCACGGTGGGGGCCGAGGGGGCTGCGATCCTGGTGCTCGAAACGCGTGAACACGCCGCGGCGCGTGGCGTGACCGCATTGGCAACGCTGCACGGCCACGGACGAACTTGCGAGCCGTCGGCCGACGCGCACCAGCCCACTGGCCGCGCGATCGCCGCGGCAATTTCCGCCGCGCTGCAGTCCAGCCAATTGTCGCCCAGCGACGTGGGCGTGGTGGTCGCCCAGGGCACGAGCACGCAGCTGGAGGATCGAATCGAGGCCGCCGCCATCACGGAGACGCTTGGCGAGACGCCCGTTACGGCGCTGAAGAGCTATCTGGGCAACGCCGGAGCCGGTGCGGGAGCGATTGAGTTGGCTCTGGCGATTGTCGCCGCCCGCAAGGGAGTCGTGCCCGCCACGCTCAACTACGATACGCCCGATCCCGCCTGCCCGGTGAACGTGAGCGCCAAGCCACGGTCGCTCGCGGCGCCGACGATGGTGGCGATCAACCACCGGATCACGGGGCAAGCCGTGGCGCTGGCGGCCAGCGTCGACTGAGTCTTCGCTGGCGGGAGCTCGCAGCGCGTCGCGACGCGGTCAGGCGGCCCGACCCCGCGCCGCGATCGCCAAAAACGCGAGGCAGGCGCACGCCAGCAAGCCCGCGGCAGGCTCTGGCACGGCCGTGCCGAGATACTCCTCCAGATACAGCGACGCGTAGTGCAGCTTGGCGATCTTGTCGGCTCCGTCCGGGCCGAACAGCACGTAGATCGGATCGCTGTCGGCGACCAAATCGGGCGCCAGCGGATCGGCCGGTTGGGCGGCCAGGATGAACTTCAGCACATGGATCACGTCGCTGGGATGTCCGGCAATCTGGTAGTTCATCACCACATCGGCGATGCCCTGCTCGGGGACCGAATCGCTCAACACGACGGTGCCGCCGGTCTCGGTGGTGATCAGCCCGTAGGGACTTTCGATGCTGATGACCTCGCCGGGGGCGAGCGGCGTCAGGTTGGGAACGACGCCGGCGGCCGGGAAGGTCGGCGGGTTGAGCCACCGCGAGGCCCCCATCAGCTGCAAACTGAGTTGGTAGTCCTTCAAGTGCACGAACGACGCGCCAATCGGCACTTCGAAGTCGGGCAGAAAACTCGATGCGAAAGGGGCCAGTCCGCTGCCGGCATCGCCCGGGACGTTCACCCAGTGATCGTGAATCGAGTTCGGATACGGTCGCGTGAAAGCGAATCCGTCGGGATCGCCCGTGTTGACCCCCTGCGCCTGCAGCTTCCCTGCGACGACTTCCACCTGGAACCGCCGCCCGGTATGCGCACGCGCCGCGCCACAGTGAACCGTCGCAACGAGGGCGGCGACCAGCAGCATCGCCGGGGACACAAGATGAACGACGCGCCTCTGAGACATACTCTGTTCCTGTGTGCTCATACCAATCGGAGGCGGCGTGACGACGCGAGGACTTAACCTCGCTGCGTCGAGGCGGCATTGCCACTCGCGGTGCGGAAGGGTCGCCTGCTTTGGCAATGTAAGCCCCCGGCAAGACGGTTCCGGCGCTCGCTTCGGCGGAACTCGCATTTTAGACCCAATTTCCGCAGCTGCAAATTCGCCGTTGGCCCGCGCGCCGCGTGGGCCCGCGGCGCGTTGATTGGCCTGCTGTCAGCATCAAGAGGCCGGCGGACGTCGGTCTCGCAGCCAGCACGAGTCGTGGCGACGCATGCCAATGTGCGGATAGTAAGCCTGAGCCTGCGGCGCGGACAGCAGAATCAGCGTCGTGCTCACTCCGGCTGCTTCGTGCGTGCGGCGGATCAGCTCCCGACCGATGCCGCGCCGCTGGAACTCGCTATCGACGGCCAGGTCGGAGAGATAGGTGCAGTAGCTGAAATCCGTGATGGCGCGCGACACGCCGATCAGCAACCCGGCCGCGGTGCGCGCCGTGACGAGCACATTGGCGCCGTCCAGCATGCCGGCGATTGTCGCGGGATCGTCGACAGGGCGACGCGCCGCGAGCCCCGAGCGAACCAGCACGTCAATGAACTCGGCCGGGACGAGTTGGTCGTGCAACGCGTAGACAATCTCGGCGGACATGGCGCTGGCCCCTCCCACAGCTGACGACGCGCTACCGCCGCATGGCCCGGTCGATGTCGCGCTGCATGTCTTTCTTCTTGAGCGACTCGCGTTTGTCGTAGGTCTTCTTGCCTTTGCACAAACCGAGCAGCACCTTGGCGCGGCCGTTCTTGAAGTACAGCTTCAGTGGCACGAGCGTGATGTTTCGTTCGTACGCCTTGCCGGCGAATTTCTCGATCTCGCGGCGATGCATCAACAGCTTGCGACGGCGGCGCGGCTCGTGGTTAAGCCAGTTGCTGTTGGCGTACTCGGCAATGTCGCACGCCAGCAACCACACTTCGCCCCGCTCGACGCGGCCGTAGGCTTCGTCCAGCGACACTTGCCCGGCGCGCAGGCTCTTCACCTCGCTCCCCACCAGCTGGATGCCGCATTCGAGCGTGTCGATCACCTCGTAATGATGGCGCGCCTTGCGGTTTTGGGCGATAAGCCGCTGGTTCTTGTCGTCGCCAGCGTCGGCCGACTTCTTCTTGTCCGATTTCTTAGCCGTGGGACTGGTCCTAGCGCGAGGATGGGGGGCAGGCCGCGGGACGTGCCAGCGACGGCGCACGGCGTCTTACTGCCGCGACCCCTCAACGATACTCCGCCGGCGGTGTGCGAGAAAGCCGCGATGCGACCAGCACGAGAGCGAGGCGCAAAAATTCAGCGCTCGCCCGGCAGGGGCGCAAAGGCCCAGGGGCTTAAGAACTTCGTCGGGGCCCGAACCGCGAGCCCCCTACGGCGAAACCCGCCGGCTACGGCCGCGGCGTGGGGAACGCGCCCGGCGACCCCTCCGGAAACAGGTTTCCCAGCACCGGAATTCGCGGCTTTTCGCCGCTTTCATCGGCTTTGTGATCGACGGCGTGGTAATCCTGGAGCTCGACGTGCAGCTGCACGCAGTCCACGTACCGCTCGCGAACCGCCTCGCTCTCGGCAAGCATCTGCTCAAGTTCCGCGAGTTGGGCGTCGGTGATTTGCTCGTCCAGCAGGCTCCACACCAGCATTTCCGCCGTTTCCAGCAGGTCTTCGTGGCGCGCACCGTCGTCTTGGGGTTGTTTTTCCGACATGATTCAATTCTCCGCGGCAACAAGTGATCGGTCGCCGGCCCGGTCTTGGGCCCGCGAGATTCGCTCGAACTTGCTGCTAAAGGCAGGATGGGGTGGCGTCGTCGACGCGACGCCGGCGGGGGGACAGGTCTCTGGCCGATGCCGCAAGGCCGCCGCCATCACTGTCTTCGGCAGGCAAAAGGAGCAAATCGGATGCCCATCTACGTTTTTGACGCAGTTGAGGCAAGATCGGTTCGACCTGAGACTGCAAAAACCGTCGAATTCACGCATAGGGGCCGTGCTGGCGCCGGCGAGGGCGCACGACCGCCAGCAGCCGGGGCGCCGAAACGGCTGGCACGGCTGCTCCACAATGAGGCGGAGCAGCCGCAAAATGGCAACTCACAGGGCGATGATTTCCGCCTTCACGGCAGGCAGCTCGACGATCGCCACGCTGTGGGGATTGGCCCGATAAAGGGCGCCCGGATTCAGGGCCAGCGTGGCCCCGTGCTGCTCGACGAGGGCGGCGTGGGTGTGACCGTAGCAAACCAGGTCGTACGCCCCGCTGGCGAGCGTCTCGCGAAACCGCCGGGCGTCGTCGCTGTGCAGCAGCGCAATCTGCCGGCCCGCGAGTTCCAACTGGCCAAACTCGCCATAGCAGGTCTGCCCCGCCGCGGCGATCGCCGCCGCCAGGCCGGGGCGGTCGTAGTCGCAGTTGCCAAAGACGAACCCGGTGGGCCAGGGGGCGAACAGCTCGACCACCTCGGGCGTGCCGATGTCGCCGCAGTGCAGCACGTGCTCCACTTCCAGCGACTGAAGCATGCGCACGGCCGCGTGCGCGTTGGCCACATGCCCGTGCGAATCGCTCACCACGCCTAATCGCATCTCACTGCCCCCGCCCGTGCCGCCGATAGAAAAGTGATCACTCGCCTTGCCCGCCGCAGCGATGCAACCGCGAGCTGACTACGTCGCCGGCAGCGCGCTGCGCCGGCGGCACTCCGCAAGCTGGTTGTACACGGTCGCGACAAGCTGCTCCAGCCGCGTGTGAACCCCCTGCGACGTGGCGCCGCGCACCAGCACGCTCAACACGGGCCCGGCAGCGCGAATCTCGGCGCCCGCGACGGGGATGTCGGCCAGCCGTGTCGCTGCCTCGGCGTTCAAGTACCGCCAGTCGCTGGCTGCCATCCACGTTGCCGCCGTGGCGGCGTCGATGGTCACCGCTTCGCGCGCAAACACGATCGCTTTGCCGACGACTGCGTGAGCCTCGTCCCTGTGAGCTGAATGAGCAGCAGCGAGATTCACGCGTGCGGGCGTTGCGGGGATTCTCGCGCCAAACGCCGCGGCATGTGCAGTCAGTGCCGAGCGCCCCGTTGCCAACTCCCACGCCTCCACAGCCGCGGTGTAGCGGGGATTGACCTCCACGACGAACCAGTCATCGCGGTCGCGAACGAAATCGACGCCGAAAAGTCCCCGCAGCTGAAATTGCGCTGCCAGTTTGCGACCGAGAAAAGCAAGATCGCCGAACTGCGCGGGGCTCAGCGGCAGCGGAGCGATGGTCCCGCAATAGTGAAACTCCGCCGCGCCGCACCACGGGCAACCGGTGAGTTGCTCGGTCGCCGCCAGCAACTTCGCCTCCTGCCCGTCGCCGACGAACAGGGCGGAGCAGCTGGCGGAGCCAATCCGTCGTTGCCAGGTGTGCGGCTCGCCCGGCAGGCTCGCCGTGTCGCCACGCCAGGTCTGCACGCCGCTACCGCCGCCGGAGCGGTCGCGTTTCAGCAGCCACGAGCCGTCGGTCGGCAGCCCGGCGGGCGATCGCGTGAACTCGGGGAAGCGCCAACCCGCGCGACGCACGGCGGCGGCCAACCGCTCGGGACAGCGTACGCGGCGGAGCGCCTCGCCGGCAACGCCCCACAACGGCTTCACGGCCGCCAGTGCGTCGACCAACTCGGGCCGATTCTCCAGTGGTCCGCCGTAGATCCAGGCGTCGGCTCCCGAGCCCCGCAGCCACTCGACGAGCGCTGCATCGCTCGGCTGGATGCGGGCGACGCGCTCAGAGCCGCCACACGCCGCCGCCAGATCGGCGTCGGCAAATCGATCGGCCGCGGCGACGGCGAACCCCGCG
>JAGQOU010000154.1 GCA_020427145.1 Planctomycetales bacterium
GTTCTCTTTCTCCAGCTCCTTCATCCAGACCCAGTATTTCGGCGAGACGTGGATCGATTTTCTACGGGCGTGGCCGCGAGTCCGCTTTCCGAGAGGGGAGGAGCCGATGGCAGTCATTCTGGCAAAGGCCGAGGCAAGCGAGTTGCCGGCGGTGGCCGAGGAGTTTGGTCAAGGGATCGGGCGACTGGCGGCGCTGTGCCGCAAGTTGCAGCGCGCTGCAGGCGACGGACCGTTTTACCTGGGCTGCCGCACCGCGGGGCGACTATTGGGCGTGCACCACGCGACGGCCAATGGGTGGCTGTTCCTGCTGATCGCCGAGGGCGTGCTGCAGGAGGTGGAGAAGGGCAGCCAGGCGAAGCGGCGGGCGAGTCGCTATCGGTATCTGGCGGAGTTGTGATCGAGGCGACGGATTTCTAATCAGGAGGAGACTTTCGCGATGGTAGCAGTGAATCCCCGTAAAAAGTGGGTCAGCGCAGACAAATAGCGATGCGCCATCGTATACTTGGCCGGGTATACCCCGGGAGAACGCGCCATGGCCAGCCTGACTGTGCGAATTAACGACGACGCCCACGCCAAGCTCAAGGCGATCTGCGAGGAATCCGGGCGCTCGATGCCCGAGATACTCGATCGGGCGATTGAGTTGCTGCGGCGCGAGCGACTGTTGGAGGCCACGAATCGGGCGTTCGCCGCGTTGCGGGACGATCCCAAGGCGTGGGCGGCCGAACAGCGCGAGCGGCGGGAGTGGGACGCGACACTCGGCGACGGCGTGGAGGGCGATGACCATGGCGACAAGTGATCCGCTCCGCGGCGACGTGTGGGACGTGAATCTCGATCCCACGCAAGGGCGCGAACAGAAAGGGCGACGGCCGGCGCTGGTCGTCTCGGCCGACGCTTTCAATCGCGGGGCCGCTGATCTGGTGATCGTGGTTCCAATTACCAGCCAGGCCAAACAGATCCCGATTCACGTGAAGATCGATGCTCCCGAGGGCGGGCTCAAGACGACCAGTTTTGCGAAGCCCGAGGACATGCGATCGGTCAGCAAAACGCGGCTGGGCAAACGGTGGGGCAGCGTGTCGACGGGAACCATGGCGCAGGTTGAGGATATGTTGCGCGTATTGATGGCACTGTGATGAGGAGACTGCCATGTCAGAATCATTCGACGCGAATTCACCCTCCAAATCGCGAGGAAGCTCGTCGTGGTTGGCGATGGTCTTCGCGTGCGCGCTCGCAGCCTATGGATGCTCCTCCTCGAATACGAAGTCGGGCGGTGGGAATCACGCGATTGACAAGTTTCTCGGTCAGTATGTTCAGGTCTACTTCGAAACACTTGGCGATCAGGGTGTCAATCCTGACGATGTGGTCGCCCGGCAAATCATCGTCACGACAGATAACGTGACCGTCATCCCGAAGATCGAAGCGGGACGCGCGGACTTTCCAGTCTTAAGATTCGTGCCGAGCGGCGGCAAGTCGATCGTCATCGTCTGCGACGGGCCAGACTCGAGCGAGGAGAAGCCCTTTCGCATTGAAGCGATCGGCGGCGGCATTTACGCCATTCACGCGATAATTGAGCCCGATTGGGAGGAGACTGCAGACCCCTTCCAATTGCCGCTCGGACATTTTGAGAAATCGACGGGTCCCGAGAATCATTAGTTGCAACCGAAGGGTGTGAGCCATGGCCAGTATTTCCCGCGAGCCCAACGGGCGGCGCTCGATTCAGTTTGTGGCTGGCGACGGCAAGCGGCGCACAATCCGCCTCGGCAAGATTTCCCAACGCGGGGCCGAAGCGGTGAAGCTGCGCGTGGAACAACTGAACGCCGCCGCTATCTCGGGGCATGCGGTCGACCCCGACACGGCGCGGTGGCTGGCGACGTTGGACTCTCCATTGCACGAGAAGCTCGCGCGTGTGGGTTTGATCCATGAACGCGAGACGGCGACACTGACGAACTATCTGGCCGCTTACATTGTCGAGCGGACGGACGTAAAGCCCCTCACGGTGAAGAAGTACCGAACGACGGAGCGGGAGTTGGTCGCGCACTTCGGCGCCGAGCAATCATTGCGGCTCATTACCGCCGGCGACGCCGACGGTTGGCGGCGGTCGCTAGCCTCGTGCGGCCTCGCTGAGAATACAGTCCGCAAGCACACGGCCGTTGCCAAAGTGTTTTTCAATGCGGCGCAGCGTAAGGGGCTGATCGAGGCGAATCCCTTTGCCGATCTGAAGGCGACGATTCAACCGAACACAAGTCGATATCACTTCGTCACTCGCGAGGACACGACTGCGGTCCTGGAGGCCTGTCCCGACGCCGAGTGGCGGTTGCTGTTCGCGCTGAGCCGCTACGGCGGCCTGCGCTGCCCCTCGGAACACCTGGCCCTGCGGTGGAGGGATATCCTCTGGGCACGCGGCAGAATCAACGTGCCGAGCCCCAAGACAGAGCATCACGCGGGGGGCGAATCGCGGACTGTGCCAATCTTCCCGGAATTGCTTCCGTATCTGCAGGACGCCTACGAGTTGGCAGAGGACGGAGCCGAGTTTGTGATCGCCCGCTACCGTGACACGAATTCTAACCTGCGGACGCAACTACTGCGGATCATTCAACGGTCCGGACTGCAGTCGTGGCCGAAGCTGTTCCAGAACCTACGCAGCACGCGGGAGACGGAACTCGCCGAGGACTTCCCGTTGCACGTCGTGTGCGCGTGGATCGGCAACAGTCAGCCGGTTGCCGCCAAGCATTATCTGCAGGTGACGGACGATCATTTTGAGCGGGCGGCTAGTCTCGACGGGCGGCTGGAAAAGCGCGACGGTTCACGCCAAAAAGGGCGCAACGCAGCACCGCAAAAAGCGCTGCAGAATCCGGTGCAGCAGCCGTCGGAAATGGCGGGAATGGCTCGGCAGCCGAGAAGCGAGAAACGCGATTCACTCGGGAAACACGGCGATTGCTGAGAAGTGAACAAACGAATAGTAGCCGAGGCGGGACTCGAACCCGCACGGGGGTTGCCCCCCACTGGATTTTAAGTCCAGAGCGTCTGCCAATTCCGCCACTCGGCCGCTTCGGCGGCGCAGCGGAGGAGGCCGCTGGCCGGGCGTCGCCCACAAAGGTTACCGTGGCGGGGCGAGTTGTGCTACGGCGAGACGCGGCGCACTTTGAAGCCCACTGCGCGGCGCCCCGTTTTGTCGCAGGTGACGCCGCTCGACGCGCAGCACGCCGAATTGCTAGGCCTGTCGACGCCGGGGCCTGCAAGGACGCGGCGTTGAATCTGCGCGCTGAGTTCGCATACCGAATAAGCAGGTCCGCTACGTCGCTTCAGCCGCCGTTGGTTCGGTCGTCGACTCTGAACTCGACTCGGTCGTGGGTGCGGACGCATCCGACGACGGCGACTCTTCAGCCGCGGCCGCCTCTTCGGTTTTCGACACCGCCTCGGCGGTCTCGCCGGGGGACGGGCCGGTCGATTCGACGATGGCCGACTTCTTGGCCTTGTCGGGATCGAAGTTACGGGGCTTCACTTTTTGCCCGACCGTGAGCTGCCGCGCGCGTTCGACGATGGCGACTGCTGCGTGCATTTCCTCGGCGCTGAAATAGGAGTCGCGCACGAGACTGCGATCGGTTCCCGTGAGCTTCGATGCGAGTTCGTCCCAGCTGACGCCGCTGTTGAGATGCCACACCGCCGCCTGGGCCGCGCCGACCGGCAATTCGTCGTTGGCGTAACCGCGTACGATTTCGATGACGGCCGGTTGATCGATGAAGTCTTCAATCGGACGAATCGCGTACGGCTTGCTGGACGACGGTTCGCGTAGTCCGTGGTCAAGGCACAGCAGGGGCACGTCGATACGAGCAATTTGCTCGGGGGCGATGTTGAAGCCGCCGCGTCCTCCGCCGCCTCGACCACCGCCGCCGCGTCCGCCGCCACGTCCGCCACCGCCGCCGACGCTCTGATTCTGACCGCCGCCGCCGCCGAAACCGCCGCCCCCGCCGCCGCGACCGCCGCCGCCAAACTGTGCGAGCGCCGCCTCCGGCACGCCGATAAACGCGTCGGGGATTTCGACGTTCACTGGCTTGTCGGTCTTGTTGGTCACCACGATGCGACCGCGGTGGGAATCGCGGGCGATAAACTTGGCGTCGACCACGCCTTGTTCCAGGGCGTCGAACAGGCCCAGTGGCGTCGGCTCGACCGCGGGCGCCGACGCCTCGGCGGCGATGCACGTCGCGAGCGGGGCGACGACCTCGCCGACCAGGAACAGAACAGCCCAAGACAGGGGCAAAATACGTTTCATGACGGTGTGCCGCTTCTCGAGTGGCGGGAGGAATTGAGACAATGCGGGGAGCGCAACGCCGCCGGACGTTCCGAACCGGGGCGGGAACAGTCTCCAGCATAAACAGCCCGGGCGCGAAATCCAAGAAAAACGCCCGCAGTCGCGGCCCGGGCAGGTGCAATAATTGGGGAGAGTTTGCCGCCCGCGGTGAAAAGCTGGAGGATTCGGTTCGCCGGCTCGCGCCGGAGACCGCCGCATCGCGTTTTTCCGGTATTTCTCGGTCCAACAGGACGCCGCGGGTCCGCTCTCCCACCCAAACTGCACGCCCCCATGTCGACCGCCGCCCCCGCCGTCCGCCGCCCGTGGATTGTCTCGCCCTGGTGGGACCTGGCTTACGTGGTGGTCACGCCTGTAGCGATTGTGCCGATAGTGCTGATGCTGATCCGGCATTGGCTGTCGCCAGAACGGGTGTGGCTGGTAGTCATTGCGTTCGCCTCGCTGGGGCATCACTTGCCTGGGTTCATGCGGGCATACGGCGATCGCGAACTGTTCGCGCGGTTCCGCTGGCGATTCCTCCTGGCCCCGCCGCTGGTCTTTGCCGTGGCGCTGCTGTTTACGCCGCCACCCTGGTTAGCGGCCAAGCTGGGGCTGCCTTGGACGCACCTGCACGGGTTGGAACTTGTGCTGCTGACGTGGGGCACCTGGCACGGGCTGATGCAAACCTACGGGTTCATGCGGATTTACGATCTGCGGCAGGGCGAGAACGATCGCTGGACGGCCCGCCTCGATCATTGTTTGTGCTTGACGATTTTCGGCGCGGGGGTCGTGTTCAGCGACACGCGGATGTACGGCGTGGCCAATGCCATGTGGCAATCGGGATTGCCGATCTTTGGTCCGCAGGCGCTGGCCAACATGCGGTGGGCGGTGGGCGCCGCCGGCGCCGTGGTCGGCTGGCTGTATGTGGTGAACCTCCTGGGGCGCGTGCGACGGGGACAGCCGATCAATTGGATCAAGCTGTTGCTGGCGGGGATGACTGGCTGGTTCTATTGGTACTGCGGCCGATTGTCGGCCAACCTGCTCATCGGCATTGCCATGTTCGAGATCTACCACGCGGTGCAGTACGACGCGATCGTATGGATTTACAATCGCCGGCTGCTAGCCCGAGCGGGCGAGCGGTTCGGTCCGCTGGCGTTTTTGTTTCAGGACCGCTGGACGATGCTCGGAATTTATCTTGCGATGATCGCCGCTTACAGCAGCATTCGACTGTACGCCGGCGACAGCGGCGACTACATCTTCCGCGGCGGCACTGCGGCGTATCAGTGGCTGTTTGCCATGTTCGCCACGTCGGCGGTGCTGCACTTCTACTACGACGGGTTCATCTGGAAGGTGAGCGAGCGCAACACGCAGGACAATCTCGTTGACGAGCCGGGCCGTATCCCAACGTTCGATCGGTTCGTGCCGGCGTTGGTTCACGCAGGCAAATGGGGAGCGCTGTTGGCAGTCATTGGTCTCCTGGTCGGCGCCGAGTATCGTGCACGAGATGGCGACGCGGACCGGCGCGATCAGGAGCACCTCGAAGCCTTGTATCGCCTGACGCCCACCGTGCCAGAAGCCCAACTGCTGGCCAGCAGTCTGAGCCTGGCGGACGGCGACGTGGATCGGGCGCTCAAGCTTGCGCGGCAGGCGGCCCAACAGCGGCCCGGGTCGCATTCGGCCCAAGCCAACTACGCCGCAGCGCTGATAGCAACGGGCGATTTCGCCGCGGCGCGGGAGCGACTTGTCGCAGCTCGACGCTTGAAGCCGACGGAATGGCGCTACGCAACCGATTTGGGTACAGCGCTGGCGAATCTTGGAGAAACACAGCAGGCCGAGGCGCAGTTCCGCGCCAGCGTCGAGCTGGCGCCGACGCAACTCGAACCCCGTTTGCGGCTGGCGGAGTTCCTGTTCCAACAGGGCGACACGGCCGAGTCGATCGCGGAACTCGATGCGGCGATTGAGTTGGGACCGGCGGACGCTGCGACGCAGGTCGTACTCGGAACCGCGCTCTCTGTGGCCGGAGAATACGACCGGGCGGAGCAGGCGTTGCAGAAGGCCCTGGAGCTTCAGCCCGACAATGTCAACGCCTACTACCAGTTGGGACTGCTGCGGCTGCATCAGAACGAACCTAGCCGCGCCGTCGCTCCCCTGATGAAGGCAACGCAATTGGCGCCGAACGATTTCGCCAGTCATATGCAACTGGGCGACGCGTTGTTCGCGCTGCACAAGTGGCGGCCAGCGGTTGACGCCTACCTGGAAGCCGCCGCGATTGACGGTTCGAACGTCGATGCGCTCGTGAATCTTGGCAGCGCTTACTACCAGGCTGGACGCCTCGCGGACGCCGAAGAGGCGTATCGCATGGGCTTGCAGCTCGACCCCGCGGCGCCGTTGGCGCGATACAACCTCGGTATGTTGCTTATGGCAACGGGGCGGATTGATGAGGGCCAGACGCTGTTGGAGTCGTTGCCGCCGAGCGCGGACCGGTGAGTTCCAGCAACGCAATCTCCGGCGGGCACCGCCACCGCAGCGGGGTCTTGCTCGCGACGCCGCGGGTGACGTGCAACACGGTCTCGCCGCGGCGAAACACTCCGCAGGCGTACTTCGCGCCGAACCGGCTGGGACTGGCAATCGGACCCAGGATGGGAAACTGCACTTGCCCGCCGTGCGTGTGCCCGGCCAAGGCCAAATCGACGCCTGCTTTGCGACACCAACCGAACTGGTCGGGCGTGTGGATCAGAGCGAGCCGAAACTGATTCAATTCTCCGCGTGCAGGCAACCCCGAAACGTCCGGAGCCGGCGGCAGCCACGGCGACTCGTTGCCCAGCAGCACCGTCGGCACGCCGTTCCACTCGGTGCGCATGGTGCGCCCGCTCAGGCAGATAAGTCCCGCGTCGGCGAGCAATTCGCGGGTGCGGTCGGTGGCGATGAATTCGTCATGGTTGCCCAGAATGAAGTACACGCCCAGCGGAGCGGTCAGGCGGCCCAACGTTTCGGCCAGCCAGGGCCAGCACTCTTCGTTTTCGACGATATCGCCTGTAATCGCCACAACGTCAGGCCGCAGCGCGTCGACCTGTGCGACCAGTTGTTCGTAGAACCCCAGGCCAATCCGCCCGGTCATGTGCAAGTCGCTAATATGGGCGACCGTCAGGCGTTCGAGTTCCAACGGCAGGCGGGGGATTTCCAGTTGCCGCAGGTCGACGCTCAGGGTGAGCGTCTCGTTCCATGGCCACAGATCGCAAAACTTCGCCTTGCGGCCGTAGAGCGGCCGCTCGCCGAGCACCGCGGCCACGTCGGTTACTTCACTTGCATGAGCGCGCTGCACCCGCGGGTCGTATCGCCGCGTTTCACTCCACGGCTTCCAGGCCAGGGTTACGGATCCGATCACCAGGCACAGCCACAGGTATCCGCTCGCCCAGTTCGTTTCGTTGAACGGCGCCCATGCATGCCAATTCTCAGGTCGGAGTTGCCAAGCCGCTGCCAGTGGCAGCACGCACGCGACCACAAAGCCGATCCGCGTGAACGACTCGACGATCCACCGCGGGCCGGCCCATGAATGCAGGCGGTTGACCGCGGCGAACCACAAGAACCCGTGGCCGGCCAGCGCGATCAGAACGGCGAGAACCAAGACAAGCGTCGACATGCCGAGAGTTTAGGCCACCTGCGTACTCCCGGCGAGCCCCAACCGATCGCCGTGTTACAGACGGCGTTTTCGTTGCCGATGACTCCGTCGACCGGCTGGGAATTCGCTCCCCCGCCGCGGGCGAGCAGCGTCAGGAGGCCGTTTGGCGCCTGCGCATCGCGGCCACTCCCAGCGCGCCAGCGGCGAGCAATCCAAGCGTCCCTGGTTCGGGGACGCTGCCCACGGCCGCCTGGGCGGGCAAGCCACCGCCGAAGTTCTTTTCCCAATACCGCAAGTCAAACACGGTGTAGTTCGCCGGGATCCCCCGCTGCCAGGCAAGAAAGTCTCCGCCGTCGACGCGGCGATCGCCGTTAAAGTCGCCGAGGATGGGCAATGTGCCGGTGTCGCCAGCCGTGATGCCGACGCCGGCCTGGTCTTGGTAGGCCCAGTCCTTTACCAGCAGCGTCCCGGCCGCGTTGTCGACGGCGACGCGCACCCAAGCGTTATAGAGATTCGTCTGTCCAATCGGAAATGCAAAGCCAATGTAGGCGTCGCTCGCGGCATTGAACTGTGCGTTGGGATTCTGTCCGCCGTACGCCATCGACCCCTCAACCGCCGACCCCATGGCCGCCGAGTTGATGATCGCCCCCGCACTGAGCGCCGAGACGTATTGCAGTCCGGACGCGCCAAAGCCGACGAACTTTCCAGGGGCGTAGGGAACGAATAGCCCCTGGTAGTTGCCGCCCGGTAAGACGTAGTTCATCAACACAATGTCGTCGAAGTCGTCGTTTTCAAAATTGATGTCAAGCGGCTGGGCCGTTCCTTGGGGAACTGCAAGGTTGCCGTAGTAATAGTGAATGGCGCCGTCGGCATCGCTCGCTCCCGCGACGAGCGACGCGCCGGCAGCGGCGGTGTAGGCCGTGCCGCGGGAAGCTATTGCGAGCACGGAATTGCGGCGTGAAGACGACTTGCTCATGGTAGGTTCCGTCAAACGCTCAGATGTGAGAAGTGAATTTCTATTTTGAGGTTCGGGTGAACGGAATTGCGCAAACGAGACTCGCAGCGCGCGCTTCACCTTCAGCATTGCTTCTGCACGCAAGCCGCACAGTAAAGCCGCATCCGCATTACCGCTCCGCCGTGAATTCCTAACTGAAATCGAGAAATCTATTCGCAGCGTGCGGCTCCGATCTCGCCGCGAGGCGACTGCCAACTGATTCTGATTGCTGCCTGCTACTGCGACCCGATTGTATCTACCTACGACCGTGGCGGCGATTTAAACGGCGACACGCGAATTGATACGAGACGTCTGAGTTGCAATCACCTTTCCACTGGGTCGAATGTCGGTTCTTTGATCGTCTCGTTATGCGCGCCTTTTCGCACAGTTGTGAGCGGATACAGCGCACCCGGCGCGGCGCTGTTTTCACTCGACGCATGTTGACAGCTGACGTCGCCAGCCTTTCCAGCCGCACGGTACGCGTCGCGCATCCTTGGCGAGAGGATCGAGACGAAAGTTTCCCAAATTTGTCGGCGGGCGCGTGCCGCGTTTTCGGCTCTACTGGCTATGGCGTTATGCGGTCTGCGGGCTCGTCGAGAGGACTGCTTGCGAGCGCTTTGCGACCACGACGAACTTTGAGAATCAACGAAGCATTTACTCTTCCCGTCGCCTTGAGAATGCCTCGGCTCCCGCCAGAGAGGTGTCACATGCCCAGTTCTCGCGTCCTTGTCACCAGTTCGCCGTGCTCAGTTGGCGGGTGGAGATCATGTACATCCTGGCTCATCGCAGTTGGCATGAGCCTGATCGGCGTCAGCGGAACCGCACTCGGCGCCGATCCCGCGTCTGAACCCACAGGGAAGCAGGCCGCCGAAGCTTACAGGCAAATTGGCGGCTTTCTTCAGCCCCCGCCTCGACGGCAACAACAACAGCAGCAGCAACAGCAGCAACAACAACAGCTGCAGCCGGTGAATTCCAGCTATGTGGTTCTCGGTTTCAACGACTTGGGCATGCACTGCATGAACCAGGATTTCTCGCAGTTGTGTATCTTGCCTCCGTACAATTCGCTTCACGCGCAGGTCATTCGACGAGGTCGCGAGCCCCGCGTCGTCAGCAGCGGCGTCACGGTAAGATATCGCATCCCCAGCAACACAACCTCGGTGACGAAGACCAATTTCTGGCAATTCGCGCCGCAGCTGTTTGGCGTCAATCTGCTGCCCGACGTGGGGCTGGCGGGCAATGGATTGGAAGGCGTCATGACCCCCACCGGCGACAACGATTGGGCGGCGATCGGCATCCCTGTCACGCCGATCGACGACAATGGATTCTTGAACCCGTATCCACTCGCCAAGATTCAAGTGGAATCGCAAGGGGTCGCGGTAGCAACGACGCGCGCCGTCGTGCCGGTGTCGTGGGAGATTAGCTGCAATTTGTGCCACGCACCAGGCGCCACCAACGCGATGGTCGACGCCGATATCCTGCAACGCCACGACCAGAAACACGGCACGCAGCTGCTTGGCAGCGGATCGGTGCTCTGCGCTTCGTGCCACGCGGATCCGGCGCTGGGCACCGTCGGCGTGCCAGGGGTGTCCTCGCTTTCCCACGCAATGCACGGCTCGCATGCCGACCGCGTGCAACCGCTTGCCGACATGGGGTATGTCAATGCGTGTTACGCCTGCCATCCGGGCTTCAAGACCAACTGTCAGCGCGACGTGCATTTTGCCAAGGGCATTTACTGCACGCAGTGCCACGGCGATATGGCGGCCGTGGCCAACCCGGCGCGGACGCCCTGGATCGACGAACCGACCTGCGGCAGTTGCCACGCAGCTCGGCAGCATGAGTTTGATTTTGAGGAGCCGGGCAAACTGTTCAAAGAGTCGCGGGGACACGGCAACGTGCATTGCGCAGCCTGCCATGGCAGTCCGCACGCCGTCGGCCCGGCGCTCACTGTGGAGGACAATATCCAGGCCATCGAGCACCAGGGCTATGCCGGCGTCATTTCCAAGTGCACGGTGTGCCATACGTCGATGCCGAACGAAACGTTTGAGCATAAACGCGACGACTAGCGGCCGAGCTGCGCGGCATTCCTCGTTGCGGTGTGAAGGATGGTCGCCGCAACGGACCAGCTCATGCGGGTCCGCGCGGGATCCTTGAGATGCGGTCGAGTTAGGCCGTAAACTGCCCGCCGTCGCCGGCAACGCTAGCATGAGCTGGCCCCCGCCGCGGGCCCTTATTATCGTGTCACGACGGCGTTTCTCGCCGTCCGCGGCATCGCCGCCCCAACGCAAACCGACGGGTTGGGACGACTACTCCCTCCTGCGCGGCCTCATGGGGCCGGCAAATTGCCGCAGGACTTGGCGCCAGGCCACTCAATTGGCACGCCCTGTCCGCTGGGCTTTTGGGAATTCGCCAGGATTCAGTGGAGGACATGTCGCGATCCGACGATATTTTCCTTGCCGGATTCGAACATCGCGCCATCGCGAGAGTTCGCACTGCATTCCCAGTCACGCGAGGAAGTTCCGATGATTCGCATTCTGTTTGCCGCAGCGATCGCCGCAATTGCGGTCTCCAATGAAGCGCCGGGGCAGTCGCCGCCCCGGCCGAGCGTCGGCGCGGCTGAGGGCCAGCAGGCCGATCCGCCGCTATTCCGTCACGCGACTGTCAATCACGCCTGGGCGGCGACGCAAAAAACTCGGCGGCCCATGCTCGTGTTCGTCACCTCCGACCACTGCATCTTTTGCAAGAAAATGTTGCGCGAAACTTTCGCGCACCCGCAGATTGGCCGCGGCGTGGCAGGGTACTCCGAACCGGTCGTGCTTGACGCGTCCGAATCGCCGGAGTTGGCCAAGAAACTCGGCATTCGGGCGTATCCGACGACGCTGGTTATTTCTTACGACAACCAGTTGCTCCACAAGGTGGAGGGCTTCGTCGAACCCCAGGAATTTGCCCAGCGCTTGTGGCCGGTTTTTCGACAAGCGGCCTCCGCTCGCCGGGTGGCAGCACGAAACGCCGCCGTGCGAGGCGCCCCGGCCGCCGACGCCGTCGAAGCGAGGCCAACCGCGGCCAGCCCGCAAGCGAGTCCCCAGCAATCCCCGCGTCAGGCCTCGGACGACACGCTCGACAATCTGCGACAAGCGATTCTCGGAGACCCCGGCGTCCGCAATTAGAATGGACATCCCATCGGGGTCTCCGGGCGGTGGCTAGGGACGCAGCGCAGCGGAGTTTCCTGGCGTTCCACTGGAGCGCCACGTCACTTGCCCTGGACCTCCGCACCCTTTGCCAACGGTTCGATCGTGATGTTGCGATACTCAACGACGTCGCCGTGGCCCAAGAAGCCAATATGGCCTGAGTTGCGCTGCAGCCCCGGGTGGTCGTGACCGTCGACGGTTTTACCTGCTGGCGCCGCTTCGTCCAGGTTCACGTCGAGAATGGTCTTGCCGTTGAGCACCACGGTGATCTGCCTTCCTTGGCAGCGCACCTCCTGTTTATTCCACTGGCCATTTGGCTTGAGCGCACCCTGCTTGGCAGGAGCGACGCCGTACGCGGAGCCGTGGAACTGATACGGTTGCAAGTCGGCGTATTTCTCCGCCTTGTTGTCGAGGACTTGCAGTTCAATTCCTTCGTAGGCGGCATCGCCTTCCAACGGGGCCCGGATGCCGATGCCGTTGTTGGCGCCCGGGGTCAGGCGGAACTGCAACCGGAGAATGAAATCGTCGTATTCGTCCTTGGTGAACAAATTGCCCCCGTGACCGGGCAGGCTCGCAATGACGCCGTCGCGCACCTCGTAGCTGTCGGTCGCGCCAACCCAGCCTGCGAGCGATTCTCCGTCGAACAGCGGCTCGCCCGGCGTCGGCGGCTCTTTCTTCAGGTCGTCGAGTTCGCCGGCCGGCAACTTGGAAGCGGCGATCCGCGCGCCGTACGTTTCACCGTCCGGCGCGTCGGTGTCGAACGGCATCTCAGCCACCTTGCGCAGGGCATCGCGCATCTGATCTTCGTCGTCCTTAATCGCCTCGGCGTCAACGAGCTCAGCGAGTCGCAGACCATAGGCGTTCTCGTAGTCGTGCCCTTTGCCCTGATGGCATAGATTGCACCGGGCCTTGCGCTTGACGAATTTCGCAAAGTCTTCGTCCGGGTGCTCAGCGACGTACTCGGCGATGAACGCGTTTTGAAACTCAACCGTCGCGCGAGCGATGCGCGGCGCAACCGCCGCGGCGCTCAACGCCACAGCGAATGACCAAATCATATATCGGGCGTGAAAAATCGACCGTAGCATGCCGTCACTACCTCATCACTTAGATTGCTAGAGATTGCTGGGGACGCGGTCGCGGGACCGACGTCAATCACGCACAATGTCGCGCTTGGGCAACGTTCACAAGTGTTGCAGATAAAACGGCCCGAGGGAAGTTGGCCGCCAGGCCAGGGCAGCAGCCGATTGCGAGCACGATGGTCCGCCGGAAGCAATTCGCCGCAACTTTCATGGCGTCAACCGTTTACAATCTCGCGTGGAAACCATTCGCCGGGCAATGCAAGACCAGGGTCCGGCCATAGCCATAGCAGCGTTGCTCCGCCAATCAGAGCGAATCCCAGCAGCACGGTTACATAGGTCAGCAGCTTCCGGCTGCCCAACACGGCGACCGCGCCCGTCTTAAAGACGAGGTTTGACAGCGTGGCGAGCAGGATAACGCGCCACGCCGCGTCAGCCTCAACGCGACCGTCGTTAAACAGCTTAGCCGTCGACAGCGTGATGGCGTCGACATCGGTCAAGCCGGAGACTGCGGCGATGCCGTACAGCGCGCCGTCGCCAAATAAGTCTTTGGCCGCGGCGACGACGAAGAGGATCGCGGCGTACAGGACGCCGAACACAATCGCTGCCGTGAGTTGCGTCGGGTCGTCGTGCCGGGTCCCGTCCGCGGCGCTGTTGCGCATCGGAATCATAAAGACGACGCATTCGACGAGCATCAGCAGCAACATCGCCCCGATTGGCAGCGCCGCCGACCGGAACAGTTGGGGCGAGACGACGCCAATCTCAAACAGCACGCGAACGTTGACGATCGTCGAGGCGATGACAATCACCAGCGCCGCAGCGGCGTTGGCGCGAGGCGTGCTTTTTGTTTGGCGCGCATAGCTCACGGTGGTGGCCGTGCTGGAGATCAAGCCGCCCAGCACGCCGCCGACTACGGCGCCCACGCCGGGGCCAACCAGTTTGTGGACCACGTACGCGGCCATGCTGATGCCGACGATCAGCACGACCATCCGCCAGATTTCGTACGGGTTGAGGACGTTGTAAGGACCGTAGGCCTTGTTCGGCAGGACGGGCAGGATCACCAATCCGATCAACGCCAAGCGGATCACGCTGCGAATGTCCTCTTCGCCCATCCGACCGACGAAGCCGTGCAACCGATCTTTCCATTGCAGCAGCACAGCGACGATCCCGCTGACGACAATGGCCGGTCCGCGAACGCCCGTCCCGAGAGCAACGCCCACGAGGCACATCAACAAAGCCGCCGCTTCGGTGGTCAGACCGAAATCGGACTCGCCGGACTTCATCTTGGCGAAATTGGCGACCGCCAACAGGACCGCCACAGTCACGAGCGCCGCGGCTGCCAGCCAACCGGGCGATCCATCGCTCAACAACCCGCACATCGTGCCCAGCAGCGTAATCAGGGGGAATGTGCGAATGCCAGCAATGTCCGATTTGCTCCACTGCCGTTGCAATCCGACCAGCAGGCCTAAACCCAGCGACAGGGCAACGGATTGATAGGCGGCGGCGTCCATTTGTAGAATTCTACCACGCCCCCGGCGCGGTCGCGGCGATTATCGGGAGTGAACGGCGCACGGCGTGGCGCCAGGGCGACGCGGCGCTCGAATCCGCCAAAGCTTTGCCACATGGCGCCCGATGATTGCCAACAGCGGCGCTCGCGCGGCAACGCGCTCGCGATGCGCCCGCAGGCTGCGATGACACGGCGCAACCATCCCGGTACGACACATCCCGCTTGGCAAACACTATGGGTATCTCGCTGGTCACTGGCGGCGCAGGATTCATCGGGTCGCACATTGCGACCGGCTTGGCCGCGCGCGGCGACACGGTGCGCGTGTTCGACAACCTGAGCACCGGTTACCGGGCGAACCTGGACCACCTCCGCGACCAAGTCACGCTGATCGAGGGCGACATCCTCGACGACGACGCGTTGGACGTCGCTCTACAGGACGTCGACGTGGTGTTTCATCAGGCCGCGCTCGCGTCGGTGCCGCGCAGCGTGGAATTGCCGATGGACACCCACGAAGCTTGCGCCACAGGGACCCTGAACGTGCTGATGGCGGCCCGCCGCTGCGGCGTGGGGCGCGTCGTGTACGCCGGCTCCAGCAGTTGCTACGGCGATCAGCCCGCGGCGTCGAAGCGCGAAACCGATTTGCTCGCCCCGCTGTCGCCCTACGCGGCCGCCAAGCTGGCTGGCGAGATGTACTGCCAGGCCTTTGCTGCGTCGATGGGGGTGGAGACCGTCACCCTGCGGTACTTCAACGTGTTCGGCCCTCGGCAAGATCCCGACGGCGCCTACGCGGCCGTGATCCCCAAGTTCATTTGCACCATGCTCGCGGGCAATCGGCCCACGATTTTCGGCACAGGCCAGCAGTCGCGCGACTTCACGTACATCGACGACATCGTGCAGGCCAATTTGTTGGCATCCGAAGCGGCGGACGTCTCGGGACGCGTTTTCAACGTGGCCTGCGGCCGGCAGCACAACCTGCTGCAACTTGTCGAAGCGATCAACGCTGTGATGGGCACGGCGTTGGAACCCGTCTTCGCCCCGGCGCGCGCGGGCGATGTGCTGGAAAGCCTGGCCGACATCACGCCGGCGCGCACGCACTTGGCCTACGAGCCGAACGTTTCGTTTGAGGCCGGGCTGAAACGAACCGTCGACTACTTTCGCAAGGCAGCCAAGCAACCCGCGGCAACCGCTCGCTAGCCAGGCTCGCCACGCGGCGAGCGACAATCTAAGGCTGCTCTATTGGAGCAGCCCGGCCGCGCGATGGATTTCGTGCAGTTGCTTCGGTTCGATCTTCTGCTTGGCGCGGTCGTAGGTCATCAGCCCGTTGATCTCGCCTTCCACGTCGGTGGTCTGCGTGTACAGTCCGCCGGCGACGCCCTTCTTTCGCAGTTCGCCCAGATCGTTGGCGGTGGAGACATACCGTCCCACGTACTCCTCATAGGTCTTCGGCAGGTCGCCGTAACCCCAGTTGCGCATCTCGGGGTTCCACAGGTGGTCGTTGATCCGATAGCCGTGGCCGCCGAATTCGCCGACGACCTTGATGAAGTCCGCGAACCGCTTGTCCTCCAACGGAAACTTCGGGGCGGGGTATTCGTGGTGATCGGCAACGTCGCCCACGGGCCAGAAGTTGCCGCCGCTGGCCACGTTAACCAGCCGCGAGGGATCGTAGTCGCTAGTCCATTGACCCACTTCCATCGTGCGGTGTTGTCCCCACGCCTCGTTGAACGGCACCCAGACAACGATCGACGGATGGTTGCGCAGACTGTCAATCATTCCCTTGAGTTCCGCCATGTACTGCTGGTGGGCGTCTTCGGGCCAGTCGCCGTCGCTAGGGTTGGCGCGCATCCGAGTCCACGGGGGATTCGCCTCGTTGCCGCCGCTAATCTGATCCTGCCATACCAGCATGCCGATACGGTCGCACGCCGCGTAGTAGCGGCGCGGCTCGACCTTGATGTGCTTGCGAATCATGTT
>JAGQOU010000155.1 GCA_020427145.1 Planctomycetales bacterium
GTTGGCGCCGGAGAGGATCCACTTGCCGGTCCCGGTCTTTTCGACGGACACCGCGCTGCCGGCAGCTGAGTCGCTGATGATCGACGCGATTGTGTTGTCGCCGGTATTGGAGCCAGTGAGCGCCAAGGTACGATCGACCGCGCCGAAGACCAGTTGGGTATTCTCTTTCAGGATGAAGGGGAAGTTGTTGCTAATGCCGATTGAGCCGCCGTCGTCGCTCACGCCGGTCACCGTGGTGTCAGCGGGAATGCAGTTGGCGCCGCCCGGCTCGCAGGGAGGCTGCGTAAATGTTCCGCCGCCCTGGGGATCGCTCACGGTCATGCCGATGAGAATATCGCTGGTGTCGGACATTTCGACGATTTCGTTGGGATTGCCGCTGAAATCGTCGAGCGTGCCGGTGATCGAGGAACTGACGTCTCGGCGGCCCAGCAAGCCCGTGTTGGTGAACGAGACGGCGCCGGAGCCCGACGAGTCGATCGTCGCGCCGCCGGTTCCAATGGTGAACAGACGATTCGTGCTGTCGCCGGTTCCCACGTATCGTAGCGTGCTGCCCTGAATCAGCAGGTTCTCAGCGTCGCTGCTGGCGGCGCCGATGCTGCTGGCGACGCCGCCGTTGGCCAAGTCGTCGACGATCAAAACGGGGGCCACTTCCTCATAGAACACGCCGTCGATGTTCTGGGCGTTGTCCGCCTCGGCCCGTTCTTGCTGGGTGCTGGTGTATTTCGTCAGGATCTTGGTCGCACCCGTGTAGGTGTTGTCGCCCAGCAACTCCACTTCGCCGCCGTTGCGAATCTCCACGGAATTGGCGCCGCTCAACTGGGCGCTGGGCAACGTCAACTTGCCCGTGCCGCCGCCAAGGCCGTAGGTGGAGTTAGCCGGCGTGATTGAACCTGTGAAGGTCAAGCCGGTCTCGGGGGCCGCCACGGTCATTTTGGCCGCGTTGGCCAGCACGCCCGTGAAGTCGAGATTCGCCGCGGCATCGCTTGCCGCCAACATCAGACCACCGGTGCTGCTGGGATCGATCTTGCTGGCGAACGCCGAATTGTTCGCCACGCCCGTATCAACCCCGACGGCGCCGCCGCGGGACACAATATTGCCGCCGGAATTCAGCGAATCGTTCGTCGCATAGTGTAGGTTTCCCATAATCACGACATCGTCGCCGGCGTGATTATTGCCGTCAGGGGCCACGTCAATCACCAACACGCCGGTGCCCGATTTGCGGAGCCGCCGCAGGTTGCCCGCGGGCGGCGGGAACTCATCGGGATTGCTGCGAATCACGCCGGTGATGATGGTCGTTCCCGAGCCTTCGATCTCGAATTCCCGTTCGAGGGCCTCGTCGTCTTCCCAGATATTGAGGCGGCCATCAAGCGTCAGCGTCGCCCCGTCGATCAGCAGATTGGCAAACCCGCGGTTATTCGTCTGGGAGATATCGCCGGTCATCCTGATCGAATTGTCGCCGCGGAAGGACTGCCATTGCCCTACGATCATGTCGTTGGCCAGCACCAGTTCGCCGTTCACCAAACTGTCGTCGCCGGCGATGATGTTGTAGCCGAACTGATTGGCGGGGCCGATGTGGCGGATCGTGCCCGTTCCCAGCGCTGCGGGATCATTCAGAATCAGATTTGTGCGGCTCAGCCAACTGCTGCCGCCGTAGGTGTTGGCGGCGTTCAGCACGACCGTATTGAGCGGCGTCGTCAAACCGTTGGCAGCGACGCCGATCTGCACGGAACTGGTCGTCGCGCCATCGCTAATCACGCTGTTGACGACCAGCGTTCCGTTGGAACCGCCTGAGGTGTTGAGGCCAAAACGCCCGTTGAGCGAGTCAAACTTGTTCTGCAAATCGATTGTGCCGTTGAGCGTCAGCGTCGTGCCGCGCGTCAGAGAACTGATCGAGGAGTCAATCACATTGTCGTCGGCGACGGCTTCGTCATTCTCGAAGGAAATATTGCCGGTGATCGTCAAATCGGTGGGCCCCAAAACCTCGACGATCTCATGCACCATGTAGATCGGCGCAGTGATCGTGTTGACCGATCCCGCGACGCTGCCGGTGATGACCTGCGGACGGCCTCCCAGCAACCCGTTGGCGTTCTTGCCGAAATTCTCTTCCCAAATCCCCAGATCAACGCCATCGACCGTCCCATTGAGATCGGCGTCGCCCGTGGTGTTGTTGGTGCCGGGATTCTCTACGGGCTTTGCATAACCGCGTTGCCAAAGCAAAAAGTCCTGGCCGTTGACGATCGCGTTTTTGCTGAAGTCCGCGTTCGCCAGGTCCTCAGTGTAGGTGTTCTGAAATCGCAGCGTGGCGCCGCCGCTGGTGATGTTCGTGGTCACAGCGCCGGCCGTGCCGCCGATCTTGATTCCCGCGACCGTCACGTCGCCGCTGCCGCCCAGATCAATCGACAGGTCGCCGGCCAAGGCTTGCGACAGATTAGCGACATGTTGCGGGTCGTTGGGAAAGCCCCCGCCGCCCCAGTTGCTGGCGGTTTGCCAGGATTGCGCGCCGGTTGGGCCGCTGTAATTGAACTCAGTGAGTTGACCCAGCGCGGGCGGGGCCAACGCGGCGACGGTCGTCGCAATAATTGCCAGATCTCTGATTCGTGTGTGACGCATGAAGGTGACGCCTGTCGTACGTATTCGGGGAGAATCCAAGTTCCGTTTCTTTGCGGCTACCGTGCGGCTGCGAACTGCCGGCAACCGCGTCGCCCGATGACTTTTGAATAAGTTGCTGCACGAGCGCGATGGCTCAAGGAATAAGCGATTGCGCTGGGGTAGCAGGGCTCCGAATGGCCGGAGTATGAGATCCGCACCCGCGGGACGAAGCCCGCGGGTGCGGCGTCAGCTAATCAATCACAAGGCGTCGGGTCGACTAGCGACGACGACGGGCAGCCAGCAAACCCAAGCCGGCAACGCCCAGCAGGGCCACGGTGCTCGGTTCGGGCACAGTGATCAACGCCGGAGCGAACGCACCGGTCGAATTGTCGGCGCCGCCCCAGGGGCTGTCGGCGTCATTGTTCAGCGTGGTCTGCTCTTTGGGATTGAACAGATAGTTGAAATTCAGCCAGTTGTTATTCGGGTTATTGGTTTCGTGAGCAATCGACATGGCGACCGTCACGGTCTGGTGGGCAGTGCCCTGGGCCGCAACAATCGCAGAGTGCAGCGGGCTGCCGGGACTTGCGGTCAACACAAATGCCCCGCCAACTGGCAGGTGGGCGTTCGCGCCTACCAAGTCGGCGCTGTCGAACAACTGCGTCCCCAAGTAGGTCAGGCCGGCCGTTGGTGCAGCGGGTGAACCGGTGGCCTTGGTGTCAAAATTGCCATCGAAGCTGTAGGCCGGAGCGGTCAGCGGCGTGATGGTCGCTTCGTCCCAATCGGCGCCAGTGAGCGTGGGATCCATGACGTAGTAGTCAAATCCCGTGTTCAGGCCCGAAGCATTGTTGTTGGTCCACTCAATGCGACCGGGGGCCAAATTGGTGTTTCGGTACGTCGTGCGAACCTTGATGTCGTGGGCAAGCTCGCCGGCCGTGATGCCGCCGACGCCAAACTTCAGATAGATCACGCTATTGCGGCTGCCGGTGGCAATACGCGAGGCGATTTCGGTGCTTGAGCCGCGGTTTTGCGTCGGGGCAGACTCGCGCAGCTCGGCGTCGGCGCCGCCCGGGTCGGCCGAGGTGATCACGGCCGCCCGCCCATTGACGGCCAAAGCCGCGACAGCGGCCAGGCCCAACAGGCCGGTCATCAAACGTTGCTTCTTCATTAGACAACTCCCAAATCACAAGAGGTAAGTACGACAGACCGCCTGAAGGCCTACCGGAGACAACAAGGAACAACAATCATTACAAGAGCACGAGAAAAGTCTTGCCCAACCATACTCAGGCCTCGCTTGCGACAGCGAGAGACTTGGGCCAAACAGCGGCGAAATGCGCCCGTTACCGAGCCTCACAGTCGCCTAGTGAATCACAAGGGGAAAAGGACCTGGGGCCCGCACCCAGCGATCGACTCCTCTAAATCGTTCGCGACCGGCAAACCCCACTCAATTGATCTTAATCGCAGGTGCAATCCCGTAAACAAGCAGTTTTTGCAATACTCTTCCTAGAAAACGAACCAACTTCCGGGCGATTGCAAACCAACTGATCCCCCCTGTAGCCAGTGCGGGGCCCCGCGACGGCGATCGTCCAGAAAGGCCGGATCGACGCCTTGAATTGGGCCCATTGCCGCCGCGCAGCGTTGTCCATGCAACCCGGGGCTGCCGCGCTAGCTCCGAACCGAGCGGCGGTATTCCCGGGGGCTCAGGCCCAGTTCTTGCTGAAATGAGATCGCCAACTGCTTGGCCGAGGAGAATCCGCTTTGCTGGGCGATTCGGTAGATCTTCTCTTCCGGCTCGTCGATCAGCAGACGCCGGGCCCGGGCCAACCGTTGCCGTCGCAGATACTGATAAGGCGTCTCCTCCAGCGCCTCGCGAAAGGCATATTCCAGCCACCGCCTGGAAACGGTTGCGTGGCGCGCCACGTCGTCGATTGTGAACAGCGGCTCGTGCAGGTGATCGTGGAGATACTGCATCGCCTCGCGCAGCCGCGGGTCGGCCACGGCAAAGGTTTGCGTCGATTCCCGCTCGACCACCTCCAGCGGCGGAATTGGCGGCTCATCGGCCGGCGGCACCTGTCCCAGCATCATCATGTGCAGCAATTGAGCCGATCGGTAACCTTGCAGCCGGTTGTTGCGCGCCACGCTGGTGAGCGTCGGTCGCACATGCGAGCAGACCAAGTCCTCGTTGCCCGTGCCCAGAATGGCGACGTCTTCGGGCACTTTGAGGCCCAAAGCGCGGCACGCCTCCAATGCCGTTCGCGCTCGATAGTCTGAGACGGCGAAGAGCCCCACCGGCTTTTCGACCGACTGCAACCATTCGGACAACGCTCGACTTTGTTGCAGCCAATTGCTCCCTCTGTGGTGGTATGTGGGGAACGCCAGGAACGCGTCGTGCGGATAGTCCGCCTGCCGAACGACGGCCTCGAATCCGCTCTGTCGTTCATCGGAATACGTGACGTCTCGCAGGCCGTAGTAGGCAAAGGAGCGAAAGCCTTTGCTAATGAGGTGCTCGGCCGCCAATCGGCCCATCGCCGAGTTGTCGATTACGCACGCGGGGACTGGCGATTCGGGCAGCGCGCTGGAGACGTTGACGATCGGCGTCTTCATGGCCGCCGCGCACGCCGCTTCCTCCTTGGTGTTGATTGCCGAGAGGATTCCGTCTCCGGGCCAGTCGACCAGGTCCACGACCGACAACACATGGGACTCCAACGCGGCGACGTAACTCCAGTCGAGGTCATGTTCGCTGGCGTAACTGAGCACGCCCTCGATGAGCACCTCAAGGTGGCCGCCGCGTGGGAATGCCAAGGCAATTTCGCGTGTGGGTTCCATAGGCGAATAGATTTCCAATCGCCTGCGCCCCCAGCGCGCGGAGCGAAGCGATCGTAGCAGAAGAAAAGAGGCGAAGTCTGCAAGCCGTCAGGCGGTTGCATGCAACGTTGAAATCAAGAGAAGAGTTTGCGACTTTCAGGTCAATTATTGCAAGAACCGGCACTGGGTTGCAATCCAAAATCTCCATAAACTGGAAGAGAACGATGGCGAAAGCTCCTTGCTTCCAGGATGCTCGCCAGCTTGTCGCATGCCTTGTTGCTCTTTCTTTCGACCTTGCTTGCTTTTCGAATCGACCACGCTTGGCGCTGCCGAGCGCTGTGGTCGCTTTTCGCAGTGGAGATTCAGCGGATGATCACTTTCTCGCCGCGGCGCGCCCCTGGACGTCGAGCCTTCACGCTCGTGGAACTTCTCGTGGTGATTGCCATCATTGGCGTCTTGGTAGCCCTGCTGCTGCCGGCAATCCAAGCGGCCCGGGAAGCGGCTCGTCGGATGCAGTGCCAGAACAATCTCAAGCAGATTGGGTTGGGCATGCTCAACTTCGAGTCGGCGCATGGACAGTTTCCCGCGGGGGGATGGGGATTTCGCTGGATGGGTGCGCCGGATCGAGGCGTAGGCGCCAGTCAGCCCGGCGGCTGGGTCTACCAGGTCGCGCCCTACTTGGAACAAGCCAATGTCAATCTGCTGGGCGCAGGCTTGAGCGGCGCCGCGCTCAAGGAAGCACTCGCCCAGCAACGCTCCGTCACGGTTGAGTTCTTCAACTGTCCCAGTCGTCGTGCCGTTGGCGCGCTGCCAGCCGTGGAAATTGCCTTCAACGCAGATATGCCCCCGTTGGATGCGAAGACGGACTACGCAGCCAGCGGCGGCACGGCATCGATGGCGACCGGGGCGGGGCCTGCTCCCAACCCCACGTTCACCGACTGTCGAAAGATCTTTCCGAATTGCGATTGGGACGTAGCCCAAGCGACGATCGATACGGGTTTCAATGGAATCGTCACCGTCCGCACGGGGGCCGAGATGCGACAGGTCACAGATGGCACGGCAAATACAATCATGGCAGGCGAAAAGTGGTTGCCGCCGCGGTATTACGACGCCGTGATCGTCGGCAATGACAATCCGATCGGCGCGGACAACCCGGGCGACAACAACTCGATGTGGGAAGGGTATGACTGGGACACCGTTCGGTTTCCCTCCGGCTCGGCAATGCCGCTGCCCGATTCAGAAGGCGATGGAAAGTATCCTGCCAACAAGATCTACTTCCACAAATCGATGGGGAGTCCGCACAGCGGCGGCGTGAACCACGTTTATGTCGACGGGTCTGTCCACTCCGTGGGATTCGACGTCGACCAGGGAGTGTATGACGGCCTCGGCAATCGTCAGGACGGCAAGGTCTATTGAGCCCCTCAGGCCGCCGCGTGGATTGGGTTCGCAAGATTGTGAAACGAACATTTGGCACGACCGTCGTCGGTTTGATCGGGGCGGCGTCGCTGGTCGGTTGCAATTCCGCGGCGCAATTGCCGGAAAAACCCGCAATCGACGTCGACGTTGCAGTCGACAAGGCTTTCCAGCAGCTCGATTCGGACTCGAGCGGCGGGTTGGATTTGAAGGAACTGCGTTCGGCGCCTGGCATGCTGTTCGGTTTGGATCGCGTCGATGCGAACAAAGACCGAACGATCAGTCGCGACGAACTGGCCCAACGACTGGCATTCTGGAATGAATCGACGCAGCGAGTATTCAATCTTGAAGTCGCTCTGACCTATCGCGGGCGGCCCGTTAGTCAAGCGGACGTCACTTTTGAGCCCGAGCCGTTTCTTGCCGAATGGCTGAAGCCGGTGACCGGTCGGACAGATGACTTGGGCCGTGTCACGCCGCGGGCGTCCGAAGACTTTCCCGGTATCGACAAGGGGTATTACCGGGTCAAGGTCAGCGGCGGATCGCCGTCGCTGCCGCCGAAATTCAGTGAAGATTCTCCCGCGGGCATTGAATTCACAGATGATCGCCCCGAGGACGAACAGTTTCTCCTACAATTGAGGCTCGACGCGCCGCCGCGTCGCTAAGCCCCTCACCGATCGCCGTTCATTGGCGTCCACTCTTTTCGCGGCGGCTGGCAGTGGGACATTGTTAGATCCGACGCTGACGGTTCGTCGGCAACGAGCACGAACTGGGCGTCATATTCCGCATCGACTGCAACGCGATTGAACGTCGCTCGCGTGACGTTCGTCAAGGCAATCGTCGGGTCGCCTGCCTTGACTCGCGTATTGGCGACCGTGAGCCCGATTGCGTCGGTGAGGTGAAACGTGCCGCGGCTCACCATTTCCGCGTCGCGTAGCGTTAGGTCCGTCGCCGGGCTCTCAGGGATTCCTTTTACCTTGAGCGCATAGCCCCCCGATGCGCCCTGAAGGTCTTGCATCGTAATCCGGCGATAGTACGGCGTCAGCGGTGTCACCGGCCGCGGCGGGAGGCGGTTGGCCAGTTCGCCGACGTACAGCGGCGACCCCAGCATGTCGAAGAAGATGGCGTGATCGCTCGATTTGAAGCGGATCCGCTCGAACGACAGGTCCTCGCCGCCGCCGCCGCGAGGGCGGCGCGTCTTGAAGTACAGCGCGAATCGCACGTCGTCGAACACGCAGTCGTGAACATGCACGCGGCGGATGCCGCCGGCCGTTTCGCTGCCGCAGGTCACGCCGCCGATGCCCCCTGCGGCGTAGTTGTGCCGCATCACGACATTCTCCACGGGCCGTCCGGTCCGCACGCCGTCCGCGTTGCGGCCCGCCTTCAGGGCGTAGCAATCGTCTCCCGTGTTCACCGCGCAGTACTCAACCAGCACATTGCGACTCGATTCCACATCGACCCCGTCGCCGTTCACCACGCCGCGGCTGTGGATCGTCACGCCGCGCACCACCACGCCGTCGCACATGATCGGCACGATGTTCCACATCGGTCCGTGGCGCAGCGAGACGCCCTCGACCCACGCGCCGCGACAATCGACCAGCGTGATGAAGTAGGGCCGAAAGTAGTGCCGCCCCTGCTGGCCGTCGAACACCCGCTCGGCGACGGGCGACTGGGGATCGACCAACTGATCGGACAGTCCCTGGCGCGCCTCGCGCACGGGGCCGTCGTCGGGGCCAATCAACTGTCCTGCGCCCGTGATGGCAAAATCTTCGGCTTGATGAGCGTAAACGAGGCCGCCCAGTCCCATGATCTCGAGCCCTTCGTAGCGGGTGAACACGGGGGGCAGATAGTCCTCGACGCGGCCGCTGAAATGCACCACGGCCCCGTCGGCGAAATGCAGATTCACATGAGATCGCAACACGATCCGCCCGCATCGCCAGTGGCCGGCGGGGACGACGACCGTGCCGCCGCCGGCAGCGGAGGTTTCGTCGATGAGACGTTGCAGCGCCGTGGTCGCGAGGCCGCTGGCGTTCGCCGCGCCGTCGGCGCCCAGCGTTGCGACGCGATCGGGAAACGTCGGCCGCTGCGGGGTCGCCATCTCGAACGGCGCCGCGATTGGTTGAAGTTCAACCGGCATGGCGGCCGGCCCGACGTCGGCCGCCGTCGGAATCGCCACCTCGCCGGCATCGATCGACGCAGGCAGCGGCAACGCCGCCAGCAGCAGGACGCCTGCGATGCTGCGGCTGCTCACGGCAGATGCTCCACGAGCCATTTGGCCATTGTCTTGGTGACAGCCCTCTGACCGACTGGCTGCGTCCCGAAGGCGTCTGCCGCCATGCTGGCCGCATAGGCGTCGGCGACGAACGGCAGGGCCTCGCGGCTGTCGCCCACCAGCAGCAACGGCCGCGGCGACGCCATCGACAACAATCCCGCGAGGTCGCGGTACTTCACGGCGCCGGCGAAGAAGTCGGCGTCTTTCCAGGACTTCAAATTCGCGAACCGGAATCCGCCGGTCTCGATGGCCGCGGCGCCGAAGGCGGCGGGGCGCATCGCCAGCGCGGCCGCCGCGTAGGGGCACGCCTCGGCGGAAGCCAACAAGCCCACCCGCCGTTTGTCGGGCGGCGAAAAAGGATCCAACGCCCAGGCCACGGCGACCAGATCGCCGGCGCGGTGCGCCAGCAGCGGGCGATTGTAACCGTAGGTGAATGCGGCCAGGCGCCGCTCTTCGTCGACCTGTCGGTTCTCGCCCGCCGGCGTTGCGCCGGCCGCCAATTCACCCTGGCCCAGCGCGTCGACGCCCGCCACGGCGATTCCCGCATTCAGCAAATCTCGCACGCCGGGGCGAAATTCGCCGTCCGCGCCGAACAGGCCGGCCTTTCCCTGGGCGTCGGTCCAAACGACCCATCGCCCGTCAAACGCTGCAGGCCGCAGGCGAACGACGGGCAGTTCGGCGCCGCGCGCGGAGTCGGTCGCCAGGCACAGCTCGACCTGCACGTCGCCGCGGTCCGGCAGGCGTCGCACGACTTTCAGCGAACAGTCGTCAGCCCGCGGCGCGGGGCCCAGCAACGCCTGATAGACCTCGTGCATCGCCTCGTCGTACCGCAATGCCGAGGGTGCATCGCGCGGGGTGAGTGTGGCAAGCGCTCGCTCGGATTGCTCGGTCATCGCCTGCAGCACGGTTCGTTCGTGTTCGAACCCCCCAGGCGGCGCGGGGTGCTCGTCGTTCCAGACGGTTAGCTCGTCGACCGACAACGGCTCGAAATCTTGCTCCACAATCGGCGACTCGCAGCCCAACTGCAGGTGCGTGTTGAACCACTCGTACATCGCCGCCCGGGTGGCGTAGTTATAGTTGTGGGGAAACTGCGTGAGGTTGGCCAGGTGGACGTTCTCCGGCTGGCCGAGCACGCGGTACAGCTGCTGCAACTCGGGGTAGCCCTTTTCGTGCAACTCGACGGTCCAGTCGTTGGCGCTGGCCATCCCCAGCGGTTTGGGGGCCATCAGCGCGGCGATCCCCACGTTGCCCACGACAGTGCGCAAGTCGCAGGCGTTCTCGCAAGGACATCCGCCTTGCATGGCCGTGGACACCATCACGGCTTCGAACGCCGCGGCGGGGCGCGGATCGGCCGCGCACAGAAACATGGTCTGGGTGGCGCCGCCGCTGCCGCCGGTCACGCCAATGCGTTGCGGGTCGACGTCGTCGCGCGACGCCAACCAGTCGAGCGCCGCCAGCGCGTTGTAACCTTGCAGGCCGTAGATGCTCTGCAGACGCAATTCCGCCTGCGTGCTGAAGAAGCCGTAATCGTCAGGTCCCTCGCGATCGGGTCGCGGCTCCTTGATCGCGTGCGCCACTTCATCGGGAATCTGCTGGCTGTCGCCGTACCCCTCCGCGTCGAACAGAAACACGACGCAACCCATTCGCGCCAACTGCACGCACCGCGCCTGCAGCGGATAGCGCCCGCCGCGCGGGTAGCGCTCGGCCCCCTGCGCGATTTGCTTGGCGACGCCCTCTTCGCCCAGGTCCTGAAATCGCCCGCCGGGCCAGTGACCGTACGGCGAAAGCACCGCCGGGCGGCGCGTGGGACCGGGCGCCGAATCGGCAGGCCGATAGAGATTGCCCGTCACGAAATGCCCAGGATAGCTCTCCAGGTAAACCTTCTCGACCACGTAGTCGCCCCGATCCACGGCGCCGTGGACAACCGCCCGCGGGGCGGGGCGCGGCGGCATGGGCCACAGGCCGGCGGCCACCAAGACCTGCGTGCGCAAGGTTCGCGAGCGGTCGGCCCACTCGGCCTGCGTCTCCGGCGGAGTGAACGGAAAGTAGCCAGTTCGCAGCGTTGTGAGCGGCTTGAGGCGCGCGTCGGCCGAGCGTTGTCCGGCCGGCAACACGCGGTAGAGAGCCTCGGCGGTCGCGGTTTCCGTTTCCGCCGCGATGCAATTCGCCGCGACGGCGCCACTTGCCGCCGCCAGCAGCACGATCGTCAGAAGTGGCGCGTTGCGCGGCCGTCGGCTCTTGGCAATCATGTCAAAGGTCAAATCCGATGAGGAGCGAAGGGGAGGAGCAGTTCCGCCGCGACGCGAGGGCGTTGGCGCGCTCGCGCAATGCCGCGCGGCGGAGCGCCGCCGATGTATCGCCGTAGTATAACGCCCTGCTCGGCACGCGTCGGGGCTCCCGACGCTTTGCGGACTTGAAACAGTCTTTTGCAAGATTCGCCCGATGCTCCTCTGCGTGTCGCGTTTTACAGTAAAAGGTCCGCCTGTCGTCGCCGTAGCGACGCGGGGATATGATGGCGGGGCGGGACGCGATGCATCGCGCGCGGCCGATCCTTCTTTTCACGTTGACCACCTCGGAAAGTCAATTCGATGGTTTCTGCAAGCAAGTTGGCGACAACTGGCGCCGCCGCGGCGATGCTGTTTTTCGCCGCTGCCACGACGGCCTGCCGGGCGGCGGCTGCCGAGAGCGTCGCAGCGGGCTGGGACGCGCTGCCGGCGCTGCTCGCATCCATCCAGGCGCCCGCGTTTCCCGACCGCCAGTTCGCAGTGGCCGACTACGGCGCCGTGGGCGACGGCAAGCAAGATTGTCATCAGGCGTTCGCAGCGGCTATCGAGGCTTGCCACGCGGCGGGCGGCGGGCGGGTGGTCGTCCCGGCCGGAGACTGGCTCGTCCGGGGCCCGATTCACCTGCTCAGCAACGTGAACGTGCATTTGGAAAAAGGCGCCACGATTCGCTTCAGCGCCGACGCGGCCGACTATCTGCCGTTGGTGCTCACGCGGTTCGAGGGCACCGAGCTGATGAACTATTCGCCGCTGATCTATGCGTTTGAGCAGGAGAACATCGCCGTCACCGGCGCCGGCACGCTGGACGGTCAGGCTGGCCCCAAGAATTGGTGGAGTTGGAAAGGCCGCGGCGGTCCGCAGCAGGAAAGTGCGATCCAGGACCTGGGTCGCATGGCCGACGAGGGCGTGCCGCCCGCCGAGCGGGTCTTCGGCGAGGGCGCCCAGCTGCGCATCAATTTCGTCCAGCCCTACCGTTGCCAGAACGTGCTCATCGAGGGCGTCAAATTCGTCAACTCGCCCATGTGGATTCTCAACCCGGTGCTCTGCACGAACGTGACCGTGCGGGGCGTAACCGTCGACAGCCACGGGCCCAATAACGACGGCTGCGACCCCGAGTCGTGCCGGCGCGTGCTCATCGAGGAGTGCCTGTTCGACACGGGCGACGATTGCATCGCGATCAAGAGCGGCCGCAACGCCGACGGCCGCCGGGTGGGGGTCCCGAGCGAGGAGATCGTCGTGCGCAACTGTCGCATGAAGGACGGCCACGGCGGCGTCGTGCTCGGCAGCGAAATGAGCGGCGGCATCCGCAACGTGTACGTCGAAGATTGCGAGATGGACAGCCCCGACTTGGAGCGGGCGATCCGGCTCAAATCGAACTCGCGCCGCGGCGGCTACTTGGAGAACCTCTTCGTCCGCAACGTGAAAGTCGGCGAAGTGAGCGACGCGGTGATTCGCATCAACCTGGAATACTGGGGCGAAACCGGCGACTTTCCGCCGCGGGTGCGCAACGTCTTCATCGAGAACGTCACCTCGCAGAAGAGCAACATGCCGTTGTACCTCGTGGGTTTGCCCGAGCGCAAGATCGAGAACGTGCAACTCCTCAACTGTGAATTCAAGAATGCGAAGAAGCCGAGCGTGCTGGAGCACGTCGAGCAGTTGGAGCTGCGCGACGTCTCGCAGCCGCGCGACGAGTGAAGCTCGCGCGCCCATGCGTTGAGCCATCCTCCAATAGGTATCCAAATCGTGTCGTTATGATGCCACTCGCTCAGCGTCTTGTCATATCTGTCATAACCCTCGCGGCGGTCTTCGCCGCAGACGCCTGCGGCGAGGCGGTGCGCGTCGATCTCAGTCTCGCCAGCGGCCGCAAGGACACCGAGACGCCCGGCTGGCAGGAATGGGAGGTCGCCCACGGCGCCAGCGTGTCGACCGTGATCGACGGCGTGGAAATTGAATTGGCAGCCCCGGGAGGCGAACTCAAGGGGGACTGGTACAAGGCCGGACTGGCGACCGGGGCGACGCTGGCGACCGATGGCGTGACGGCGACGATCGACGACGCACAGCTCCCGCCCGAGAGCAAGGACCGCGGCCTGGTGATCACCCTCCGCGGCCTGGCGCCGGGCGCGCACACGCTGACGACTTATCACAATTCGTTCGGCACCGAGCCGCTCGCACCGTGCAGCGTTCACGCCGGCGGCACGAGTTCGGCTTCCTCTGCCTCTGTGACCCCCAGCGTGCGCGCCGCCGACAACGACGGCGCCGCGACGGCCTACGTGGAGTTCGACGTTAGCGAGGGTGACGAGGCGGTGATTGCCGTCACGACCGAGGGCGACCGCGTGGTGCTCAACGGCTTTGCGATCGACGCACCCAATCCGCGTTGCCAAGCCCGGCGGCCGCAGCCTGCGAATCGGGATTGGCATGCGGACGCTGATGACGGAACCGTGCGGTTGGCGTGGGAACCGGCCGACGACGCGGCCAAGCAGCGGGCATTCGTCGTCGTGGCCGACGACGCCGCGAGCGGCGCGGCGCAACTGGGCGAACTGACTGCCGACGACGCGACGGCCGCGCTGAACGGCGACGCTTCGTCGCTGGACTACCAGTTCGCCGCGCCGGTCGGCGAACTCAGTCGCTCGTACGTCTGCTGGCGCGTCGACACGATTGACGCTGACGGTCGTGTGACCCCGGGCAACGTCTGGACGTTTCGCCCGCGGCACTTGGCTTTCCCCGGCGCCGAGGGCTACGGCCGGTTCGCCATTGGCGGCCGCGGGGGGCAGGTGCTCCACGTGACCAATCTCAACGACAGCGGCCCCGGGTCGCTGCGGGCCGCGGTGGAGGCCGAGGGGCCGCGCACGGTGGTCTTCGACGTCAGCGGCCGCATCGTGTTGAAGGATCGGCTGATTATTCGCAATCCGTACCTGACCATCGCAGGGCAAACGGCGCCTGGCAAGGGCGTGTGCATTTCCAACTACAATCTCGGCATGCTGGGAGCTCACGACTGCATCGTTCGCTACATTCGCGTCCGGCCCGGCGACACGGCGGGCAAAACGCTCGACGGCATGGGCATGGCCGGCGCCGACCACGCCATCATCGACCATTGCTCGATCAGTTGGAC
>JAGQOU010000156.1 GCA_020427145.1 Planctomycetales bacterium
CTGGGGGCTTCGCTTCGCTACGTCCCCAGCCACCCAACTCTCCCGCCCAAATGGTATCACTACCCGCGGCCGAGCAGCGCATGAAAAAAGCCGCCGACAGACCAATGGGTCCGCCGGCGGCGCGAGGGGTGGCTGATGGGACTCGAACCCACGACATCCAGAATCACAATCTGGCACTCTAACCAGCTGAGCTACAGCCACCGTGCGTCAGAGAGCGGCAATGGTACCCCGGCCGCCGGGGCCGGGTCAACGGGCCGACGCGCGGCCCGACCGGCTAACGGGACCGGCGAAACCGCCAGATCAAGGCCGTCAACGCGACGCCCGACGCCATCCCGGCGACAAACATCAGCAGTCCGGCAGGCGTCTCGGCGGGGGTCACGTGAGCAATCAGGCTAATCATGAGAGGAACTCCGCGGGGGAAAGGTTCGGCAATATTCGTCGACAGAATGGTACGCGGGTTGCCGCCGATGGAATGGACCGCCGCGGAACCCAGCGCCGCGGGGCAATTCGCCTCACCCGCCCCCGCGAACATCCGTCCAATCCGCGCTGATCCGCGTTCTATTCGGCCGGTTCGACCGCAGCGGCGGCTGTCGGCAGCGATGCGAGAAACTCGCGGTACTGGCGATCCAACTCGCCAAAGTCACGACCGGTCGCTTCGGTGAGTGTATCCGGTTTGTCGCGGCCTGCGTAGATGAGCCCCAAGAGCTCGGCGAAAGCGGGGCGGTAGACGCCGTCCTGGTTGTCGATCATGAACGCCGCCAGCCCGGCGCTTTGGCTATAGAGTTGCGGCAAATCGCTGCGCTGCTGCAAGTCGGACATCCCCAGCGGACACAACTCAGCCAACGGCACGTAGAAGTCGTCAACCAGCCGCCGGTGACGCGCCGCTGGCAGGCGTCCCGCCGCGGGGTTGCCGAGGACGTACGCTGCGGGCGTTTCGCCCGGTTGGCCCACGGGCAGCAGCGACTCGAAATAGCACGCCACGCCCTCAATCGCCCACGCGTTGCTGGTGGCGGCGGTGCGGCGGCCGCGCGGCTTGGCTTCCTCGAAGAACTGGTGCACCGCCTCGTGCGAAATGGTGCCGGGATCCTGGTCCTTGCCGGCGAAGAAGTGGCTCTCCCGTTCGCGGTCGAAGTAGATCCCCAGCGTGATCGCAATCTGCGGCTGGCGCCGCTGCAGCGCCGCGTTGTACTCGTCGCGGTTGCGGTGGTAGTAAACGTGAAACGGGCGGCGGCGGTAACCGGTCGGCTCTTTGCCATCGAGCCGCGCCTGCAGCTCGGCTGCAGAGACCTCGAACTCGCCGAACAGTTGCCGCCACAGTTGGTGGAGCGTCTCCAGCCGTACGGCCAGTTCGACCGCGGCGGCGCGGCTGTGATTGGTTTGCACCAAGATGTGATCGGTGCGCACCGTCCAGCCGCGCTGGAGCGTCGCGTGCCGCTCGGCGTCTTCCTCGACCGTGATCCACCGCCGGCCCCAGGGTCGCAAGCCCTGGGCGAACTCCTCGGCATACTTGGCGGGGATCCAGCCGTATTGCGGATCCCAAATGTTGCCAAGCTCCAGTTGCCGCGCGGCGTACCCGCCAGCCCAAGCGTCGCCGACGCGTTGGTAACCCAAGAGTCGCCGCGCGTCGGCATGATCGGGCTCGGCCGCCACCACCCGACACGCAAGCCGCAGCGCCGTGGGCACATCCCCCGCCGCCACGGCCGCCTTCACCTGCTCAAACAGCGCGTCGGCATCCCCCGACGCCGCCACGGCCGGCAACTCGCCCGTATAAACATCGCCGGGGACAAACAGGATGTTGCCCTTGAACTCATCGCCGCGGGCGGGGCCCGGTTCACCAGCAATGCCACACCACGTCCCGACTACCGCCAGCAGCGTCAGTAGAATTCGCGCTTGCAGCATGGCTGAGAAACTGAGACCGGGGCGGACGACGTAGGAGTTTCAATTATACCACACCCCGCAGGTCGGACATTTCAGCCTGACGCCCACCCGCTGGTCGACCGGCGATTTCGACAACTTGCTTCGTCTGCTCAGTCGACAGTCGACATTGCAAGTATCCCCCGCGGGTTACCCCGTCCGCGAGTCGAGATATTCCCAATCAGAACGCTTCACTGTAGATCAGCGGTCCGGGTTTGGTTCTGGAACCATCTGTCAGAATCAACCCGATGCCAATCTTGGCGCCTTCTGCACGAACTAGCGGCAGCAACTCCTCAGGCAGTGGTATTCGTTGCTTCGACTTATCGTCGACCGAAACTGAGAAATAGAACAAGTCGTAACGCCCGACTCCATCTGCCGCCAATTCAGCGTAGTGCTGGCCGCTTTCATCGATCGTGTCGGAGAACGTGAATGATAGACCGTGAGTATTTTCGTCAGGTTCAATCTGGATATAAAACCCACTGACCTGCAGTCCCAGTTCAAGCCATTCCAACTGCAGGATATGGCTGTAGTCTTTTGCCTCGACGTCCTTTGGTCGCGGCGCGAGAACGCCCCACAACACCAACGGAGTTTGCAAAGCATCAGGTCCACGATGCTCCAAGTCAACAAGAGCCAGCTTGTCGAAGGGCAGTTTGCAGCTTTCTCGGAGTGCAACTGGGGGCGCGAACTGATGTTCGTCAATCATTCTCTCATTGCGTTCGATTCTCTCTCGAAGTCCCTCAATCGTAGAGCTAACGAGCTTTTGATTATTGGACTGGTTATTCGATGGCTCACAGCCCAAAGAGAATGAGGCCGAGACAACTGCCATAACAAGTGCGTGTCTCATCACGTTCCTACTGGTGGAGACCTACTCGTCCGCAAATGCTGCGTCGAACGCGACGTTGCTGGGCGCGAAGTCGATATTGCGGACGAAGTCGCACGCCTCGGCGGCGCCGTGCTGGCGGTCCATGCCGCTATCTTCCCACTCGACCGACAGCGGGCCTTGGTAGCCAATCTGGTTGAGCGCCCGGATGATCTCTTCGAAATTCACACCCCCGCGCCCCGGCGAGCGGAAGTCCCAGCCGCGGCGCGGATCGCCGAAGTTGAGATGGCTCGCCAAGATGCCGCTGCGGCCGTCGAGCGTGACGATGGCGTCCTTGATATGCACGTGGTAGATGCGATCGGGGAACGCCCGGAGGAACTCCACCGGGTCGACGCCCTGCCAAAGGAGATGGCTGGGATCGAAGTTGAAGCCGAACTCCTCGCGATTGCCGACCGCTTCCAGCGCGCGGCGAGCGGTGTGGATGTCGAACGCGATCTCAGTGGGATGCACCTCCAGCGCGAACCGCACGCCGCACTCGCCGAACACGTCGAGGATGGGGTTCCACCGCTCGGCGAACAGTTCGAAGCCCGCCTCAATCATCGACTCGGGCACCGGCGGGAACGAGTACAGCAAGTGCCAAATCGACGAGCCCGTGAAACCGTTGACCACGTCGACGCCAAACTTCTTCGCCGCGCGGGCCGTGTTCTTCATCTCCTCGGCGGCGCGGCTGTTCACGCCCGCCGGATCGCCGTCGCCCCACACATACGCCGGTAGGATCGACTTGTGCCGCTCGTCGATGAGGTCGCACACTGCCTGACCGACCAGGTGGTTGCTGATCGCATGGCACTCCAGGCCCGCCGTCTCCAGCGCGTGTCGCTTCCCTTGGCAGTAGTTGTCCTCGGCAACCGCCTTGTCGACTTCAAAATGGTCGCCCCAGCAGGCCAGTTCGAGCCCGTCGTAGCCGAACCCGGCCACCAACTCGGCAAGCTCCTGAAACTTGAGATCGGCCCACTGGCCGGTGAAGAGCGTGACGGGGCGCGGCATGTGAATGACTCCCAATGTTCCAGACGAAGAGGGCGTTGACCGAGCCCGCATTGTGTCGCGGCCGGCTCGCGTTGACAAGTTGCCGTCACGCCACGCGTGCCGGCGAGCGGCGGGCGTGAGCCCGCTGTTACTCGGCGTGGGAGTGCGATTAGCAGGTCAAATAAACAGGTGGCTCACGCCCCCCGCTCGCTGCGATTGCTCGTGCTAGAATTGAGGATCGCCCCATCGCAACAAACCCGCGTAATTCGCATGTACGTCAATCGACTCGCCTTGGCCGCCTGTGCGCTGCTTGCCTGTTCGCTTGCGGTGTGCGCCCATACGGCCGAGCCGATCGAGATCGAGGTGGTCGCCGTACCCGGGGCGCCGATTCAGGAATTGCAAACCTGGGCGCGCGTGCTGGGACACATGGATCTCGCGCGAGTGACGCTGCGCGGCGCACGCGGCGACGAGCAGCCGGCGGTCACGAGCGACGAGTTTGGCGGAGTGACGCGGTACAAAGTCCTCGCGTTGCTTTCCACCGGCGACAAACTCATCCTGCCCGGCGGACGGTTCGGCCTGGGCGACGCCAAGAAACTCGAAGCCCATCTCAAGGGCCTGCCCGCAGCGCTCGACGAAGCGTCGATTGAGCGCGGGCAATTCGGGCTTACCAAAGAAGACTTTGCCACCCTGGTCGCTGCGTTCAGTCCGCCGATCACGGAGTCGACCATCGAGACGCCGCGCAATGCGTGGCTCGAACAGATGACGCGCGAGCTGCCCGTGCCGTGCGAGTGGTCGCCGGCGGCCCGTCGGGCGCTCGCCAGCGCCGAGCCGCTGGGCATCGAGTTGCAAGGGTTGTCGCGCGGAGCGGCCTTGACCCTCGCGTTGCGTCAGGAGGGACTCGCGCTGTTTCCGCAACAGCGGCGGCGCGATCCGCTCACCGTGAAGATCGACAAGTTGGCCAATCTCCAGGACGCCTGGCCCGTGGGGTGGAAACCGACCAAGTCGCCGCGACAGACCGTTCCGCAGGCGTACAAGGCGACTACGATCGAGATTGCCAACTACTCGCTGGCCCAGGCGCTGACGGCGCTGGAAGGGCCGCTGGGGGCGCGAATTGTCTACGATCCCTACGCCCTGGCCAAGAACAGCATCGACCCGGCGAAGGTCATGGTGAAGGCGCCCCGCAAGAAGCTGCTGATCAAAAGCGCGGTGGACACCTGCCTCAGCCAGGCGCGGCTCGCCGGCGAATGGCGGGTCGACGAGGCCGGCACGGTGTTTTATTGGGTGACGCGATTCGGCGAGCTGAGCCCCAGAGCCCCCTGAAGCTGCAACCGACCGGCGCGTGAAGAATGTATGATGTTTGATGTGTGATTGTTGATGTGACGCGCCGGGGACAGAGCGCAGCGGAGCCCTCAGCGAAGCAGCATCAAGCGTCGCGCACTGGGGGCTCCGCTGCGCTCCGTCCCCAGCCACCCTTCGGCGATATCAACAATCAAACATCTTACATCCCTCATCGCTGGTGCCGCTATGCCGCCCGCTGCTTGTCCATTGTTGCCGCCGTCGTGGGACGTGCCGCAGGTGTTTCGCAAACGGTTGGGCGAGAAGCCGGGCCGCCAGCGGGTGATGAATGCCGACGGGCACCTGTTGCTCGTGCTCCACTCTCCGCCGACCTCCGATCACGAAGTGCGCGAGGGGCGACTTTTCTGGCGGGCGCCCGATGGCAAGTGGACCCCCGGGGCCATGCGGCACGGCCAGTCGCCGGTGGACGAGCTGCTGGACGAGTACGACCGGGCGCTCGACGAGCTGCAGCAGGCGCTGGCCGACGCCGACGAGTCGCGCGACTACTTCGACATGCTTAATCGACTCACGCCGTTGGTGCGCGCCCTGCGCAACGCGCATCGCGTGCTGCAGGACGCCCGCGAGGCCGTGCCGGAGGATCGCCAGATCATTCTGTTGCGCGACCGCGCGTATTCGCTGGCCCGGGCCGCCGAGTTGCTGCACGACGACGCCAAACACGGGCTGGAGTTCGAGATGGCCCGTCGCAGCGAGGAGCATTCCGCCGCCGCCCACCGCATGTCGGTCTCGGCCCACCGACTGAACGTGCTGGTGGCGTTTTTCTTTCCGGTGGCCACGCTGGCGGGGATCCTGGGGATGAATCTCCGGCACGGGCTCGAAGACGCCGACAAAGCGAGCGGCCCCTGGCCGCTGCTGGCCGTGCTCGCCGGCGGGCTGGTCGGCGGGGCGCTTTTGGCGCTGTTCGTCACGCGCAAGCCGCGGTGAGTCGCACTCGTTGAATTGGCTCGCCAAAGTCGCCAAGAAGGGAATCACTTGAACCACGACGGCACAACGGACACGGCGAACCACAGGCGAAAACTCGTCGCGTCCGTTGTGCCGTTGTGGTTTTCTTCCGTGCGTGGCAGTCCACGCGAGCGCCAGTCGCAGCTTCAGAGCAACTCGTCCAACTCCGTCACCAGCGACTCGAACCGGTCCAGCGCCGTGCGCACCGGGGTCGGTTCGGCCATGTCGACGCCGGCGTCGCGCAAGAGATCCAGCGGGTCTTTCGAACAGCCGCCCTTGAGGAACGACAGGTAGTCGTTCAGTTCCGCCGGGCCGCCGCCCAGGACGCGCTCGCTCAGGGCAATCGCCGCCGAGAGGCCCGTGGCGTATTTGTAGACGTAAAACGCCCGGTAGAAGTGGGGAATGCGGAAGCACTCCAGACGCAGCTCGTCGTCGATCGCAAAGTGGGGGCCGAAGTAGTCGGCCAGCAACCCGCTGTAGATGCCCTTGAACGACTCGACGGTGAGCGGTTCGCCCGCCTCGGCGGCTTCGTGGGTGAGCTTCTCGAACTCGGCGAACATCGTCTGGCGGATGATCGTGCCGCGGATGGCGTCGATATCGCGGTTGATCAGGTAGGCCCGCTCCTGATCGTTCTTGGCCTTGGCCATCAGGTGCCGGCTGAGCAACTGTTCGTTGAACGTGCTGGCCACCTCGGCGACGAAGATCACGTAGTCGTAATAAATGTACGGCTGGTGCTTGGCGCTATGGTAGCTGTGCATCGAGTGCCCCGCCTCGTGCGTGAGCGTGAACACGTGGTCCAATACGGCGGGCTGGTAGTTCATCAGGATGAACGGGGCCGCGTCGAACGTGCCGCAGCTGAACGCGCCGCTTTGCTTGCCGCGATTGGGGTAGCGGTCGCACCAGCGGGCGGCTCCCAAGCCGTCGGCCAGAACGCTGCAATACTCGCTGCCCAGCGGCTCCAGCGACGCGAGCACGACGTCGCACGCTTGCTTCCAGGTGCGTTGCTGATCGAGATCGGCCAGGATCGGCGCGTAGGTGTCGTAGTGATGAATCTCGCGGAGCTTCATCTTGCGCCGCCGTAGGTCGAAATATCGGTACAGCGCCGGCAGCCGCTCGCGCACCGCGGCGATGAGGTTGTCGTACACCGCCGCGGGGACGTTGTCGGGGAATAGCGCCGCGGCGCGGGCCGACTCGTATCCGCGGGCCTTGGCGTAGTACACGTCGCGCTGAATCGACCCGCTCAGCGTGGCGGCCAGCGTGTTCTCGTGGGCGGCGAACACGTCGTAATATTGGTGGAACGCCTTCTGTCGCACGCTGCGTTTGGGAGCGTGCAGCAAGGCCGAAAACGACGAATGCGACAGTTCGATTGTCTCGCCCTGCGCATTCTTGATGGCGCCGAACTTGAGATCGGCGTCGGTTAGCTGGCGAAACGCGCGGTCGGCTGCGTCGGACATCTCGCTTTGCATAGCCAGCAGCCGTTCCTCGGCCTTGCCGAGCGTATGCGGGCGATAGCGCTCCAGACGCTGCAATAGCAGTCGATACGGGGCCAGTTCCTTCGCCTGCTCGTACTCGGCGAACTTCTTCTTGGAGATCGCCATGATCTCGGGCCGAATGTAGCTGGCGGCCTGGGCTGCTTCGCTGGCGACGTTCTGGTACCGGCCAACCATCCGCTGGTAGACGCTGTTGGCCTGATCCTCGGTCGTCTTGAGAAAGGCGTACGTGCCGATCCGCTCGCCGGCGCGGTCGAACTTTTCGTCAAACGCCAAGCAGGCGGCCAGCTGCTTGGGGCCGTCGGCCAACGTGCCGCGAAACGACTCGAACTTGGGGATTTGCTTCTTCCACTTGTCGAACGCGGTCTCCCACGCTTCGTCCGACGGGAACAGCGTTGAGAGATCCCACGCGTCGGCCTCCCTCACGGCCGACCGCGCGGGCAGCATTTTGGCTTTGGGCTTGGACTTGGACCTAACGCGAGGAGGAGTTTTCGAGGCGGTCATGGACGGTGACTGGTAATCGGTGACTGGTGACTAGTGATTGTGAACGGGGCGACGTCCACCTGAAGCGAGGAAGGTACTTTCGAAAGCGGCCTGCACCGCGAGTTTCACCAGTCACTGATCACCAGTCACTGGTCACTCGCGCGCAGCCCTACCACCGCCAGGCGATGGTGCCCCAGGCGAGGCCGGCGCCGAAGCCGCACATGACGACGTGGTCGCCCGCCTTGATGCCGCCGCCGCGGACCGTTTCGTCCAGCGCGATGGGGATGCTGGCCGCGGAGGTGTTGCCGTAGCGGTCCATGTGCATCACGACGCGCTCGCTGCTGATGCCCAGCGCGTTGATCGCCGCGTCGAGGATGCGCACGTTGGCTTGGTGGAACAGCCAGCAGTCGATCTGTTCCGGCTTGAGGTCGGCGTGTTCCAGCACTTGGCGAACGTTCTCGTCGACGAGCCGCACGGCCCACTTGAAGACCGGGCGGCCTTCCATCTGCATGTACCAGCGGCGATCGAGCGTGCCGGCGGGGTGCGTCTCGGGGGTTTGCGTGCCGCCCACGGGGCGCGTGAGCAAGTCGACGCCCCCGCCGTCGGCGCCAATGGTGTAAGCCAGCGCGCCCTGCTCGTCGCTGCCGGCGGCCAACAGCACGGCGCCGGCGCCGTCGCCAAACAGCGGGTAGGTGGTCTTGTCGTCCGGATCAAGGATCCGCGAGTTCGTGTCGGCGCCAATCACCAGGGCGCGGCGGCTGCACCCGGTCGCCACGAATTGCATGGCCGTGGCCAGCGCGTAGGTGAACCCCGCACACGCCGCCGAGACGTCCATGGCGCCGCAGTTGAGTTCCAGCCCATGTTGCACGACGGGCGCCGTGGCGGGCATCAATCGGTCGGGCGTGAACGTGCCGACCACCAGCAGGTCGACTTCCTTGGCCGGCACGTCGGCCGCGGCCAGACAGCGACGGCCGGCCTCGATGGCCATGTCGCTGGTACACATCCCGGGGGGAGCGTGGCGGCGCTGGCGAATGCCGGTGCGCTGCACGATCCAATCGGCGTCGCACCCCAGCCGCGTGAGGTCGTCGTTGGTGACGATAGGGTCGGGCAGGTAGCTGCCGGTGCCCAGGATCTGCACGCCGGTCAGACGCCGCAGCGGCGCGCCGCCCACCGATCCGCTGGAGTCGCTCATGGTGCAGAAAAAACCTTCGCGACGCGCTGCGTCGCGGCAAAATACCGTCAGCTGGGCAAATTTGGAAAGATAGCAGGGTAAGCCTTGCCTGCCGATGCCGCAAGACGAACCGCGGCACGGGGATCGGTTGTCGGCCAATTGTCGGGATTAGAACGCGGAGAAACGCGGGCGACGCGAATTTTCTCGGGCCAATTCACGCGGCGACGGAATGCTTGCGTCAGCCGAGTTGGCAGACCGCCCGACGGCGATCTCCTGGCAGGGCCCGCGCATCCCTTTCGGCAATCCTCCGCTCGATCCGCGTTGATTCGCGCCCAATTCGGCAGCGGCGAAGCCCCGCCTTAGGCCGCGCGGCGTTTGCGCTGGTACAGAATGGCGTTGCCGGCTTTGCCAGCTTCCTCGACGGCGCCCATCTCGCGCAGGCAGTAGGCGATTCGCTGGGCAATCCCCCGCGGCACGTCCATTCGCTCGGCCAGGTGCCCCGTGTGGAACGGGCGCGGCAACCGCGACGGCAGCAGTTTCATCAGATCGCTGGCCCGGCGAAACTGGTGGTGCGAGTCGACGCCCACCAGCCGCTGGTCCTCAATCTGAAACTCCTCGCCAGGACGCCGGCGACGACGACGCTTGCCGCGGCCCGGGTAGCGCAGTTCTTCAATCTCGACCAGCACGACCTCCAGCACGAGCCGGGGATGAGGGAAGACGCGCGTGAAGTAGACCAGTTCGTCGAACACGTCCAGCAGCGTGCCGCGTTTGGGGCTGCGGCGACGGCTGATTGGCTCGGCCCCCGGCTCGGGCAGCTTGACCAGCGTCTTGCGCGCAACGATCGGTTTGACGACGCGCACGCGGTGGTCTTCCAGCAAACGGCGGATCTTGTCGCGAATCGCCGCCAGCGACCCGTGCTGGACCTCAATCAGTTCCTTCCCGCGCACCGCGTCAATACGGTAGTCGCCCAGCACAACCTCGTGCTGCGCCTCGTCCGCCACGTAAAGGGCTTTGAGTTGGCGGTGGAGAGAGGTTTCCATGGGGCTGCGCCAGTGACTGGTAATCGGTGACTGGTGACTGATGGTTCTGCGAAGAACGAACTTCTACGGAGGGTCGTTGTCGCGGCCAGCTCATGGCGGCTCGCCCTGCGACCTCGCACTGGTCACCGATCACCAGTCACCGTTCACTGTGCCGCAGGCGCGGCGATTCCAAAATCCTCAATCGTCAGCAGCGGCGTCAATTCGTAGCCGCGCGCGGCAAACGCTTCGCGGCCGCCTTCCAAGCGATCGACGATCGCCAGCACGCGCCGCACCTTCAGGCCGACCGCTTCGCAGCGTTCGATGGCCAGCAGCGACGAGCCGCCGGTGGTGACGACGTCTTCGACGATGACCACCTCCTCGCCCGGCTCGAACGGCCCTTCGACGAACTTGCCCGTGCCGTGTTGCTTGGCTTCCTTGCGGACCATAATGCCGCGCAGGGGGCGGTTCTCGATGCCGGCCAGGGTGAGGATGGCGGCAGTGATGGGGTCGGCTCCGATGGCCATTCCCCCCACCAGCGGCGGCATGTCGTCGGCAATTTGCTCAAGCATCCCCGCGGCAATGAGCTTGGCCCCGCGCGAGTCGAGCGTCACATGCCGGCAGTCGAGGTAGTAACTGGCCTGCTTGCCCGAGGCGAGCGTGAATTCGCCGAATTTCAGGGCTCCTTCGCGAATCAGGTCAATGAGTGCTTGGCGGTCGTATTTCACGGCGTGATCGGTCGTTGTCGTGCAAGGGGATGCGCGAGCGTCCGTCGCCCGCGTGACTCGCCGTGTATACCGCGCTGACTCGGGAACGTCGACCGCCGCGTTCGCGCAGGAACCGCCAAGTTCGCCAAGCCTGTCAAGGCTTTGAACCACACCGACGCGACGGACGCGACGCGAGAATCGCCTTAGCGCCGGATCGTCACGCGCGAGCCGACGGACAGGATGTCAAACACGTCCACGATGTCGTTCGACTGGAGGCGGATGACCCGGCCGGAGGGCTCAGGAGCCACGGGATCAGCGGCGCCAGGGCCGCGCAACACGGCGACCTGCCCGCTAGCCGCCGACGGATTCTGCAGCATGACCGTGCGATCGACGCCGTTGTTGGCAACCGCCTGGTAGCTCGTCGCCGAGGCGGGCGCCAACGGCTTGTCGACCACTTCCCATTGGCCGTCTTCCACAGTCAGCGACGTGTCGACTTGAATCGAGAACCGACCGGCGTAGCGACGGTCGAGCATCAGCGTCATCTCACGCTCGCTCAGATCAATCAACGCGGAGAACGGCCCGCGGACCACCTTAAGCTCCTGCCCGGGAGCCAGCGGCTGACCGGGCGACACGCCGTTGATCTTGCCGAGCAGTTCGGGCGTGATCGAATACTTCGCAGCGATTTGGGCGAGCGTCTCGCCCGCCTGCACGCGGTACTCCGGCTCCAAGCGCGGTTCGGTCGAGTAGATCACGCTGCCGGCAAGTTGGCCCAACAGCGTGTCGACTTCGGCCTTCTCGGCAGGCGTCAGCGACGGATCGCCGTACCAGTCCGACAGCATCAGCAGCGCTTGCGACAGCTCGCCGCGGTCGAGGGCCGATTGGATGGCAAGCTTCGACTGAGCGTAGACCGAGCCGCCGGTTGGCGCCGCGGTTGTTGCCGCCGCGTCGGTCGGCAACGTCTCGTCGAGGCCGTCAGCGTTCATCTCGCTGCCGGACGAGGCGGGATCATAAGAGCCGTACGAGCCGTAGCGGTCGTCGCTGGCCGGCGGCGCGGTTGCCGCGACATCGGCGGTCGCTTCCGCGGCAGCACTCATTGCGTCCGCGGCCGGCGCGGTCGAGAGATCGGGGGCCGCGGGGTAGGCGTCGTAGGACGAGGCGGCAGCGACAGCCGCGGTCGCGGCGGCCGTTCCGACCGCGGCAGTCGACTCGTCGCCGGGCAACTCGGGCATGGCCGGTTCAGAGGCGATCGGCGCGGCGGCAGCGGTTCCCTCGTCAAACGACGGCGCGGTACTGGTCGTCGCCTGATCGGCGGCGGGGGCGCCCCACGGTGGCGCGGATTCGCCGGGGGTCGGCGCAAAAGCTGGCGCTTCGCCGCCCGGCGAAGTCGCGGCGAAAGGCGGGGCCGTGGCGCCCGGATCGCCCTCAGACGGCGTCGACCACGCCGCCGGCGCATCGAGCCCGCTGTCGAGCCCCACGTTGAATTCATATTCGCCGACCCCGTCCGGGATGACCGGCTCGGTTTCGGTGATCTTCCAGTAAAGTACGAGACCCGCGACGGCCAACAAGGTGATGGTCGCGAGGGGGCGAATCGAACTCACGGCTCGTCCTCCATGACAAGCTAGGGTGGCGCCAATTTAGTCTGCCCGCGCGGCCAATTGAGCGCAGCGGGCAACGCTAGCGCCGCGGATAGTAGGGAATTGTCTTGCGGCGTGCTATGGCAATTGCGCGAGGCGCCGGCAGATTCACGCACAGACGCTAGCAAGGAATCGCCGGGCCCGCTTGCCGCTAGAGAGAGGGGCGCCATCGCGCCCCGACAGGTTACCAACACGGCTCGGCGATCCCGCTCTCGGGCAGCAATTGCTCCAACGGGCAGCCGGCGCAGTGGGGCTTGGGCTTGCACCACTTTTTGCCGACCGCCACCAGCAAAGCGTGCAATTCGTTGAACACGCCAACCTCCTGGGGCAACTCGCTCGCCAGATGTTCCTGCAACTGGTGGTAGTCGACGTCGTAGTCGATCCAGCCGTGGCGGGCCCAAATCCGCAGCGTGTACGCGTCGACGACCAGCACCGGCTTCTCCAGCGCGTAGAGCAGGATCGAATCGGCCGTCTCCGGGCCCACGCCGTTGATCGCCAACAGTTCTTCGCGCAGCGCCTGCGCGTTGGATTCGCGCAATCGCTCCGCGTCGCCCTCGGCGCGGTCGACAAGCCATCGCATGAGATTCTGCAGTCGGCGCGACTTCACGCGAAAGTAGCCGGCGGGTCGAATCAACGGCTCCAACTCGGCGGGCGACAACGCGAGCAGTCGGTGCGGATCGAGCGCGTCGGCGTTGCGCAAGTTGTCGAGCGCGCGCTCGACGTTGGCCCACGCCGTGTTCTGCACGAGCACGGCTCCAATCATCACCTCCAACGGCGTGTCGCCCGGCCACCATCCTTGCGGGCCAAGTTTGTCAAGCAGAATTTCATAAACTTGCGCTGCGTGAACGCGCATAGGAAACGCTCCCTGCTAGCAGATGCGCGCGGACGACTTGCGCGACGAGGATTTGTCAAGCGCGTTCAATGCAAATCTTTTCTTTCGTTTGTCGCGCTGGTGAAAACTTCTCTTTGAGCATCACGTCGATGAGAATTATAATCAGCTTAGCGATGCACGCGACGAGTCGTCTCACACTGCCGACGCGCGTGCGACTTTCCCCGATTCGAACATTACTCCCCAGCCCGCAATCGCACCTTTCGCACGCTGACGACGCTGCTTGATTTGCCGGACTGCATTGCCATTGCCGCCATGAATCGACCCATGCTTACCGTCCGGCCGAAAATCGCTGAGTTGGTCTATCAGTTCTACGGGCGCTCGCTGCACCCCGAGCTGTTTGAGATCCAACAGACGCGCCGCCTTTCGCGCGGCGGATACGTGGCCACGATCCACATCACCAACTCTGGGCACGTGGTCACGTGGTCCTACGAAGGGTTGGTGCTGACCGAGGTCGCCGCGGCGGCCACGCAGCCGCTGCCGCAGCGACGCCGCCTGATGTCGTACCGACTGCAGGGCGCACGCAGCGACGCGATCGATTGCCGCGGCGGCGTGCGATTCGAGACGACCTACTCGCTGGAAATGGCCGACAAAGAAAAATTCGCCGCCTACGAGCAGCAACTCACGCTGTCGGCTGTGCGGGAAGGGATGCTGCAGCGGTTCGAGGCCAGCGGCCGATTTGAACTGGGCGCGCTGAGCTACATCTCAGTCGATTGCCGCGACAAAGCGATGCGCGTGCAAGCGTTTCACACGTTCCCCGACGACGCGGCCGTGCTGAAAATCCAAAGCGTGTTCCGCACGCCGAAGGGCTGAAGCAAGCGACGCCCGGGCCCTCGCCAGGGTGGCTGGGGACGAAGCGCAGCGTAGTCCCCAGGGGCGGCGCACACGATTCGCGCATCAAGTTGCTCAGGGATCACTGGGGGCTTCCGTTGGTCGTCCGCAGCCACCCCGTAGCGATGGCGGCCGCGTCAAGGCAGTTCATCGAGAAATGCCGCGAGCGCCGCGTTCACGTCGCCGGGGTTCTCCAGCGGAGTCATGTGACCCGCCGTGGGGATTTCAACGAACCTGCCGTTCGGCAAGGCGGCGGCAATCTCCGCCATTTCCGCGGGCGGGCTGATCACGTCCTCGGCCCCGGCGAGCACGAGCGCCGGGCATTCGATTTGGCCGAGTTGGTCGCGCACGTCCGGTCTTACGGCCATGCCCAATTGCGCCGCGGCAATCCCCTGCGGCGATGCGCGGCCGATCATTTCCATCAGCCGCGCTACGACGGGCCCGCCAAACTCCAGCGTGCGCGGGGCGAGCAGTTTGGGAATCATCACTTCGGCAGGCCCGGCGTCGCCGGCGGCGAGCACGGCGACGACGTCGTCTCCGAAGGTCG
>JAGQOU010000157.1 GCA_020427145.1 Planctomycetales bacterium
CGACCGGCCCGGCCGATCCCAAGCAGAAACTCGTTTACGCCATTCGCCCGGGCGCCAACGGGCAACCGGGCCGGATTGTCGTCACCACCCGAGCCGCGGCGGCCAAACGCCGCGAGCCGCTCCCCGGCATTTTCAGCGACTGAGCCGCCGCGGGGGCTTATACTACTGTGGGGAGATTGCGGGCGGGCTCAGCCGCGCGAGCCGCCCCGCCCCAGCGCAGACCCGGCTCAGCGAGCGGTGGCACGCGCAATTCCTTCCGCATTCAGCACTCGGAACTCGGCAACCCTGTGACTCCCTTCCGTATCACCTGCGTCACGTGTACCGCCCGGCTGGCGGTGCGCAACGAGGCGCTGATCGGACAGATTCTCGCCTGCCCCAAATGCGGCAGCATGGTGCTGGTCGAGCGGCCCGCCGGCGACGAAGGGAGCGCGCCCCACACCGAGACAACCCGTCCGTCGAGCGCGGCCCCCACGGCAGCGCCTGTCGTGGCGGCGGCCACCGGCGCCGGTTTCGACGACGTCGCCAGCGCGTTGCCGACCGAGTCGGCCCTGCCGGTTCAACCTGCGGCGCCATCCGCAACGCCTGCCCCCGCCCCAATGCCGGCCCCGCCGATCGAAGCGACCGCGGGCGGAACCGGCAGCACGCTCCTGTGGGTCGGCGGCAGCGCCGTGCTGGGCGCGGTGGTCGTCGCGGGGGCGATGTTGCTACTGACGCGCGGCAACGACGAACCCCTCGCCGCCAATGTTGCTGCGCCGCCGGCGCCCGTGATCGACGACGACGCGTTGCCGAGCGGGTCGGCCCCGAACCAAAACGCTGAACTCCCCGACGCGGGCGACGACGCGGCGTTGCCGGTAGACGAGTCGCTTGCCGACGACGCGGCGGCCGCAGACATTCAGCCCGACACCGGCGTCCCCGTCGTCGAAACGCCAGCCGGTCTGCCCGCCGATCCGTTTGCACCCGATCGCGCTGGCGACGACGCGGCTGCCGATAGCTCCGAGCGGCCTGATGAAATGGCCGACGCGCCCGCGCCTGCGAGTGAAGAAGCGGCCGACCCCAATCAACCTCGCTTGGTGATTGAACCCTCGACGCGACGACGAACGATCGATCCGCTCGACGTCGATCCCGAGGGGCTCAACTTGTCGTCGCTGTTGGCCGGTCCGCCGCCAGCGACGCCGTCTGAAGCAGCGCTCGAGGACGTACCGACAGAGGAGCCCGCCGACGACGCCCCGCCGCAGCCGCAGCCGACTGAGGACGAGCTGGCACGCAGCGCCGTGCGACGCGACCCCGACGGCAGCCCGGCCGGCGCGCCACCCGACGTGGCCGCGGCGCTCGCGACGCATTTGCCTGCGGTTCAAATCAAGCAGATGCCGCTGTGCCGGTTTCTGGACTTCGCGACGCAACTGTCCGGCACGCCGGTGAGCGTGTCGCCGCAGCAACTCCAGCTCGCCGCGATCACGGCGGGTCGCAGCGTCAGCGTCGATTTGCAGGACGCCACTTTGCAGCAAGTCCTCGCCGAGGCGCTCAAGCCGTTGCGGCTCGAACCGCGCGCCGACGAGGCTCAGATCGTGCTGCAGCGGACCGGCCTCCCGCAGCGTCGCACGATCGATTACCCCGTCGACGATCTCACGACGGGCGACATCTCGGCTGAAACGATCGCCCGGTGGATCGAGTCCTATGTGGCCCCCGAGTCGTGGACGGCCGGCGGCGGCGACGGCACGATTGCCGTGGGCGACGGATCGTTGTCGATCGACGCGGTCGAGCCGGTGCAGTACGAAACGCTCTTGCTGCTGGAAGGCATCCGCAAAGCTCGCGGCTTGACGCCCAAGAGTCGCTATCCGGCCAAGTTGGTCAGCGACCGGTCGCCCTACTTTGCGCTCAACGAGCGGCTGACCGCTCCCGCCACGTTCACCTTCACCGCCTACACGCCCCTGCGGGCGATCTTCCGCCACTGGCAGGAGGAGACCGAGGTGGCGGTGCTGGTCGATTGGCCCGCATTGACCGAGGCGCGGCTGTGGCCGCAGACGCGCGTCGCGTGCAGCCAGCACGACGTCCCGTGGACCTCTGCGCTGGACGCCGTGCTGCAGCCGCTGGGACTGGGCTGGCGCGCGGTCGACGAGCGAACGATTGAAATCATCAGCGGCGCCAAGCTGACTTCGCAGCCCGAGACGCACATCTATCGCAAGTCCGACAAGGTCAGCGGCGTGCCGCCGCAGGCGGTGGGCGGCGACGTCGTGCTGGTGCGGGCGCCGGCCAGCGTGCATCGCAAGTTGGCTGCCGGACGGTAAGGCGAGCTTGGAATCCCAACGGGAGGGCGTCGCTCTGCGGAGCGAGGAATTCAAATCGCTGCTCTAGCTCGGCAGAGCCTCGCCCT
>JAGQOU010000158.1 GCA_020427145.1 Planctomycetales bacterium
GGCCGGCTGGACATCCTGGTCAACAACGCCGGCATCACCCGCGATCGCTCGATCAAGAAGCTCACCGACGAACAGTGGGAGGAAGTGGTGCGCACCAACCTGGGCGGCTGCTTCGCCTGCATGTCCGCGGCGATCCCCACGATGATCGAGCAGCACTATGGGCGGATCGTCAACATCAGCTCGATGAACGGCCAGATCCCCGCGTTCGGCCAGGCCAACTACAGCGCCAGCAAGGGGGGCGTCATCGCCCTGACCCGCACCGCGGCGTTGGAACTGGCCAGTTCGGGCATCACCGTCAACACGGTCGCCCCGGGGTTCACCAAGACCGACATGTTCGCCGAGGTGCCCGACAAGGTGCAGGAGCAAATCAAGACGCGGATCCCCCTGGGACGCCTCGGCGAACCGGAGGAAATCGCCAAAGCGGTCACTTTCCTCGTGGCCGACGGCGATTACGTGACGGGGCAGCAAATCAACGTCAACGGCGGTGCGCACATGTAGGCGTTCAGCCATCAGCGGTCAGCGATCAGCCAGACTCGCGAAAGCGAGGTCCTCCATCCTCTCTGGCTGAGAGCTGACCGCTGAGAACTGACCGCCTGCGCGCCATCCGCAGCGCATAATTGTACTGGACAGGTACTGCATCCCCCTCAACCTTCACCCGGCTCCCATCATGAGCGACAAAGCGACCTTCGACCCGTTTGACCCGACCGGCATGATGAAGTCCATGCGCGACAAGGGCATGGAAGCGTGGGCCAAGGCGATGACCGAGATGGTCGGAACCGACGCCTACTCGGAGGCGACCGGCCAGATGCTCGACACCTGGTTGAAGACCTCCGCTCCGTTTCGGGACATGACCCAGAAGCTGATCTCGCAAACGCTGGCGGAAGTGAATCTCCCCAGCCGCGAGGATGTGACGCGACTGGCCGAGCGATTCACAAACCTGGAAATGCGGCTCGACGACCTTGACGCAAAGTTTGACGAATGTCTCAAGCTGCTGCGCGAGCGCGTCGGCGCCGAGTGAACGACGATCACGCCATGCAGCGCTACCTGCCGGGGCCGGCCGGGGCGCAGCGGTGCGACCACGAATTTCTGCAGATTTCAAATCTCGGGAGGCACAAGTCGATGTCCAGCACGAATACCGAAGCGAATGCCGAAGGTTGCGCCGGCCCGAGCATCTCGGATTATTGCGATGCCGCCGCTGAGACGGTCGAAAAGTTCGATCGCTTCAACGAATTGCTCAACACCAACGCGCCGATCGCGCTCACCCCCAAACGGTGCGTCTGGTCGCTCAACAAGGCCAAGCTCTACCGCTACACGCCGGTTGTGCCCGAGGACCAACTCAAGCCCGTGCCGCTGCTGCTGGTCTTCGCGATCATGAACCGGCCGTACGTGCTCGACCTGCGTCCCGGGCACAGCTACGTCGAGTACATGCTGCGGCACGGCTACGACGTGTACTTGCTGGACTGGGGCATCCCCGGCCCGGAAGACAAGGATATGAAGTTCGACGACTACGCGCTGGAGTACCTGCCGCGCGTCGTCCGCAAACTCAAGTCGATCACCGGCGCCGAAGAGTTCAGCATGTTGGGGTGGTGCCTGGGAGCGCTCATCAGCACGCTGTACGCCGCGCTGCGGCCGAACGACGGACTCAAGAATCTCATTCTGCTCACCGCGCCGCTCGACTTCGAGGACAAAAGCGTCGGCGGCTTCGTCAAATGGGTCAGCGATCCCAAATTCAACGCCGATCGTATTGCCGAGACCTTTGGTAACGTCCCCGGCGAGATGATCGACGCCGGCGCCAAGATGCTCAAACCGGTCGAGAACTACTTCGGCACCTACATCGGCCTTTGGGAACGGCTTGACGATCCGGGGTCGACCCAAGCCTGGCACGCGATGAACACCTGGGTTCGCGACATCATCCCCATGGCGGGCGCCGCGTACCGGCAGCTGATCAACGAGTTCTACAAAGAGAATCGGTTGATGGAGGGCACGGCCGTCATCCGCGGCGAAAAGGTCGACCTGTCGAAGCTGCGCGCCGCGGTGCTCAACGTAATCGCCGAGGCGGACCACATCACGCCGCCCTGCCAGAGCGAACGGATCATGGACAAGATCGGCGGCGACGATCACACCGTCCTGCGCGTGCGGGGCGGCCATATCGGCATCATGGCGGGCCGCGGGGCCGAGAAGAACACCTGGCCGCACATTGACGAGTGGCTGGCAGCGCGGTCAACATGACGGGCGTCGAACGTCGAGGGCTTCGCGCGCCGAGATTTTGCGAGTCGCGCGCCGGGGGCCTCGGCTTCTTGCCCGAACATCTTGCCACCGCGAGGCCCCGATGCCGAACGACTTGCTTGCCGACGCGATCCAGCCCCGGTTGAAGACCGCATGGCTGGGCCGCGAGTATCGCTATTTCGACCAGACCGGCTCGACCAACACCGAGGCGGTGCAGCTCGCCAAGAGCGGCGCCCCGCACGGCACGGTCGTCGTCGCGGATCACCAAACCGCCGGCCGCGGGCGCATCGAGCGCACATGGCATTCGCCGCCGGGGGAGAACCTGTACTTTTCAGTGCTGCTGCGGCCGCAGTGGAGTTCCCGCGACGCCCGTCCGGTGAGCTTGGCGGCCGGCGTGGCCCTGGCCGAGGCCGTGGCGCCGCGGCTGACGACGCCCCCGACGTTGAAGTGGCCGAACGACCTGCTGGCGGGCGGCAAAAAGCTGGCCGGCATATTAGTCGAAGGATCGATGCAGGCGGCCGCGATTGAATTTGTCATCGTGGGCGTCGGACTGAACGTCAACACGGCGGAGTTTCCTGAGGAGCTCTCCACGATCGCCGAATCGCTGGGGCGGCTCGTCGGCAACGAACTTGATCGAGGCGAGGTGCTCGCCGACGCGCTCAACTCGCTGGAACCCTGGCTCGACACGCTCGCCGAGCAGGGGTCCGAGCCCATCGTCGCCGCGTGGCTCAAGCACGCGGCCAACTTGGGGCAGCGGGTGAAGGTGGCCGAAGGCTCGCGCGAGTACGTGGGCGTGATGCAGGGCGTCGACCCCGACGGCACGCTGCGGCTCCAACTCGACGATGGACAAGAACAACGAATTGTGTCGGGGGACGTCTTGGCGATGTGACAAGTTTCGCCACGAACGCCACAGGTTGCGCGCAGGGGAGACAGGCAAGCTTGCGAGCCGTCTGTGAAGTCCGTGGCCCGCGATTCGACCCGGTAACCGAACCATGAATCCCTGGGACTCGCTGCTGGACGAGCAGGCGTTGGCCGCGGTGATGCCGGCGGCCTACCGGGATTTTGCCGGGCCCGTGAAGGGGGCGCTGGCCGTGTTCCTGGGCGGGCTCGACGAGGCGCGCCAGCAAGAGGTGCTCGCGCTGCAGGCGGCGCTCGACGCGGACGCCACCGTGTCGGAGCGGCTGGGCGCCCTGGCTCAATCGTGCCCCGTGCTGCAGAAATTGGGGCAGATTCTCGCCCGCGATCCGCGCATCGCTCCCGAGCTGCGGCAGCAACTGCAGCAGCTCGAGTCGCTGCCGCCCACCGTCACCGTCGATGAAATCCGCGCGACGCTCATTCGCGAATTCGGCCGGGTCGACGCCGCCCAGTTCGAGTTGGCCGCCGCGCCGCTGGCCGAGGCGAGCGTGGCGGTCGTGATCCCCTTTACCCTGCGCGGCGCCGCGGGCGCCAACGGGCGGATCTCCTCCGGCGTGCTCAAAGTGCTCAAGCCGCGGATTGAAGAACAACTCGCCGCGGAGTTGGCTCTGCTGGGCGACGTGGGCGACTATCTCGACCGCCGCTGCGCCGAGTTGGGGCTCATCGAGATTGACTATGCCGAGTCGTTTCGCCGCGTGCGCCAGAAACTCGCCGGGGAAGTGCGACTCGATCAGGAGCAGGCCCACCTGGCGGCGGCGCAGCGCGAGTTCGCCGACGAGCCGCGGGTGCAAATCCCGGCACTGCTGGACTTCTGCTCGCCGCGGATCACGGCCATGGAGCGCGTCTACGGCGTCAAGATTACCGATCGGCTGCCGGCCGACCTCCGCGGGCGCCAGCGGCTGGCCAGCCTGGTGGCCGAGGCATTGATCGCCCGCCCGGTGCTTGCCCCCGAGCCGCGGGCCGTGTTTCACAGCGATCCCCACGCGGGCAATCTGTTTCTGACCAACGACGGCCGGCTGGCGATTCTCGACTGGAGCCTGGTCGGCGAGCTCACCGAGGCCGAGCGGGCGAGCATCGTGCAGATCGTGCTCGGCGCTGCGGCGCTCGACGAGGAGCTGATCCTGGACCACCTGGGCGAAATCGCCGACGCGGAGGGCTTCGACCGCTCCGCCGTCGCGATCGTCGTGCGAAAATGGCTGCAGCGAATCGTCGCCGGCGACGTGCCGGGGTTGAATTGGGTGGTGGGCCTGCTCGACGAAGCGGTGCAAACCGCACGGTTGCGCGTGCATGGCGAGTTGATGTTGTTCCGCAAATCGCTCTACACGGTCCAGGGTGTGGTCGAGTCGATTGCCGGCGGGACGGTGGACGTCGACGATGTGCTAGTGCGCGGATTCGCACGCGCGCTGGCGCGCGAGCTGCCCCGGCGGTGGTTCGCATCGCCGGTGAGTCGGGAGTTTGCGACGCGCACGTCCAACCTGGACCTCTTGGCATTGTATTTGCGAATGCCCGCACTGGCCGCACTGCAATCTGCCGCCCTCGCCCGCCGCCTGCTGGATCGGTGGACCGAGTCGATTGCCGCCAAGTGACCGAGGTTCCGCGATCGGATGCCGGTGAAATTCCACCCGGCATTTGCCGCCGAGGCCGCCCAGCGCTACTGGTCACTGGTCGCCAATCACTGGTAACCTTTCCACACGGCGCCACGCCGTTCACTCCCGCGTTTCAGGATCCCCAGCCATGCAACCGGTGAAAGCGATCAACCACATCGGCATCGCCGTCGCGTCGATCGACGAGCAGCGCCCGTTTTACGAAGAGATTGGCGCCGTGTTCGAGAATATCGAGGACGTGCCGCAGCAGAAGGTGCGCGTCGGCTTCTTTAAGATCGGCGACGTACGACTCGAACTGCTGGAGCCGACCGACCCCACGAGCACGGTGGCGGCGTTCCTCGAGAAACGCGGCCCGGGGCTGCATCACGTGGCGTACACGGTCGACGATCTGCCGGCGCGGATCGCCGAGTTGAAGGACGCGGGCGTGCGGATGATCGACGAAACCCCGCGCACCGGCGCCCACCACATGCAAATCGCCTTCCTGCATCCCAAGAGCAGTCACGGCGTGTTGACCGAACTGTGCCAACCGCCAGAGTGAGGTGAGGGTGACTGGTGATCGGTGACTGGTGACTGGTGGGAAGCGCGAAGCGATTAACCCACCGCAACCCATCATCCACTGCCAGCAGCCCCCCCTCACACCGATCACCGATCACCAATCACCAGTCACCAGTCACTAATCCCCAGTCTCCCCGCCATGCTTCCCGAACAATTGACGCTCGACGAATTCCCCCCGATCGACTACGTGGCGTGGCGAGCGCTCGCCGAGAAGGACCTCAAGGGCGCCCCGTTTGAAAAGAAGCTGGTCACCTCGACCTACGAGGGGATCGCCGTTCAGCCGATTTACACGCCCAGCGATTGGACGGACGGCGCCTCGCGCGGCCTGCCGGGCCAGGCGCCGTTTGTGCGCGGCGCGCGAACCGTGGCCCAGGCCACCGCGGGATGGCTCCTTTGCCAGGAGCACGCCCATCCCGATCTCGCCGAGACCAACCGGGCGATTCGCAGCGACGTGAACGGCGGCGTCGACGCGCTGCTGCTGCGGCTCGACGCGGCGGCGCGCAACGGACTCGATCCCGACGCCCCGGAAGCCGCCGAGTTGGCGGCGCGCGACGGCCTGGCGGCGTACACGGTCGACGATCTCGATGCGGCCCTCGCCGACGTCGATTTGGCCAAAGTGGCCGTGTGGCTGGAAGCGGGCTCCGCGTTCATGCCCGCCGCGGCGTTGCTGACTCAGCTTTGTCAGCGTCGTGGCGTCTCGAAAGAGTCGGCCCACGGCGCCTTCAACGCCGACCCGCTGGCCGTGCTCGCCCGCGACGGCCTGCTTCGGCCCGGCGGCAACGTCCCGCTCACCCTGCTCGCGGATCTCGCGGCCTGGACCGCGCGTACGCTTCCTAATGTCACGGCCGTGCGCGTCGGCACGGCGCCGTACCATCACGCCGGCGCCACGTCCGCCCAAGATTTGGGCTTCGCCATGGCGACCGGAGTGACCTACCTGCGAGCGATGACTGCCGCGGGCATGAGCGTCGACGCCGCGGCCCGGCAGATCGTGTTCAACATGGCCGTGGGCACGCACCACTTTTTGGCGATCGCCAAGTTGCGCGCCGCCCGGCGGCTCTGGGACCGCGTCGTCGAAGCGTCCGGCGGCTCGCCAGCCGGCGCCGCCATGCGGCTGCACGCCAAGACCAGCAAACGCGTACTCACCGTGCGCGACCCGCACGTCAATCTCCTGCGCAACACGGCCGCGGTGTTCGCCGCGGCGGTTGGCGGGGCCGAGATCATCACCTCCGTGCCCTTCGACGCCCCAATCGGACTGCCCGATAACCTCAGTCGCCGCACGGCCCGCAATACGGCCATGGTGCTCGCCGAGGAAGGACATCTGCACCGCGTGGTCGACGCGCCCGGGGGGAGCTGGTACCTGGAGTGGCTCACCGATCAACTCGCTGAAAAGGGCTGGGCCGTGCTGCAGCAGGTCGAGCGGCAGGGCGGCATGCGGGCGGCGCTCGAATCGGGCTGGGTCGCCAGCGAAATCGAGTCGGCCTTCGCCCCGCGCGCCAAGAAACTGGCCGATCGCCGCGAAGGCATTGTGGGCGTCAGCGAATTCCCCGACGCCAAGCAACAACGGCTTGAGCGTCCTGCTCCCGATCGCCAGCAGCTCACGGCCGCGGCGGTCGGGCGCGTCGCCGCAGTTCGACCGGCGGCGGACTCGTTGCCGGCGGCCACGACGATCGACGGCGCGCGGATGGCCGCCTCTGTCGCCGCCGCCGCCGCGGGCGCGACCCTCGGTCAGTTGGGCACGATGCTGGGCATGGAACACGACGGCCCGTCGATCGCACCGCTGGCGCCGTCGCCGTTCGCCCAGCCGTTTGAAGAACTTCGCGACGCCTGCGAAGCGTGGGCCCTCCAGCACGGCACGCCGCCGCAGGTGCTGCTGGCCACGCTCGGCCGACCCGCCCAGCACGGCGCCCGCTCGCAATACGCCCGCAGCTTCTTCGAAGCGGGCGGCTTCGCGGTGATCGCCGACGAAGCGATGAGCGACGTCGACGCCGCCGTTGCGGCGCTGCAAAAGCACCAAGCGCCGATCGCGGTGCTGTGCTCAACCGACGACATCTACGCCGAGCAAGCGGCCGCCGCGGCCCAGGCGCTCAAAGCGGCCGGCGCCCAAACGATTGTGCTCGCCGGCAACCCCGGCGCCGCCGAGGCCGACTACCGCGCCGCCGGCATCGACAAATTCATCTTCATCAAATGCGACGTTCTGGCCACGCTCCACGAGCTCCTGGCCGGACTGGGAGTTGTCCAAGCATGAGTGCCATACCAAGTTTTGCCGACGTGCCGCTCACCGGGCCGGCTGGAGACAAAGCGCCGGCGAGCCCCCAGGGCACCGCGGCTGCCGCCTCCGCCAACAGCGTGCCCGTGTGGGACACGCCCGAGCACATCGCCGTCAAACCGCTCTACACGGCCGAGGATCTCGCCGGCGTCGACCACCTCGACACCATGCCCGGCCTGCCGCCCTACGTGCGCGGCCCCTACGCCACGATGTACGCGCTGCGACCGTGGACGGTGCGGCAATACGCCGGCTTTTCGACCGCCACCGAATCCAACGCGTTTTACCGCCGCAACCTCGCCGCGGGGCAAATGGGCTTGTCGATCGCCTTCGACCTGGCCACCCA
>JAGQOU010000159.1 GCA_020427145.1 Planctomycetales bacterium
CACTTCGATGAACGGCGCCCCCGGGGCCGCGTCGGCTGCGTCGGCCGCCTCGATATCGGCCGACGTGCTGATGGAAAACGGACCGATTGGCGAGACCAGCCGCTGGCACAGATTGCCGAACGGGTCGGTGAACTCCACCGCCGGCACGCTGGGCGACAGCATGTATTGCTCGCGGGCAATCCATTGCTGGGCGCCGCTGCGGGGGCGCAGCATCAGCAAGAACGGCGTCGGCGTCGGGGCGTTGAATTCCAGGCGGCAGGAGGCGTGCAACCACATCGTCGAACTCGCAGTGTCGATCGGGCAAACGAAGGACGCTTCCGCCTGGAAGAACAGACATCCTAGACAGGATCGTTCGCTCAGGGCAAGACGCGGCGCCGTTCGCTGCGCAGAGGGATCGGCGCGGTCATGGTATGTTGTCGCCGGAAGCGGGGATTTCAGAGCCAGTGCCGGCGAACGGCGGGCCTTGCTGGGCGCCGTGGGGCGCCTGCTCGCAAGTTTTCGCGCCCCCCGTGATGTAGACCAGGAGAAGCCTTTGACTCCCATCGTATTTCAGTGCCGCGCGACGATTTCCGGAAAGCCCGCAGCGATTGCGGAGCGGCTGCTTGATTTGACTCGGTGGCCGGAGTTCCGTGGCTACGGACCGTTGCCGGGGGTCAAAGTCGCTGCATTCGAGACGCGCACCGCCGACGTGGTTGGTTCGCGGATTCGGGTCGCCAACGACGACGGGTCGTCCCATGTCGAAGAGATCACCGTCTGGCAACCCGAACGGCTCCTACAGTTGCGTTTGCAGGAGTTCTCGCCGCCGCTATGCCGGTTTGCGGACCAGTTCGTTGAGACGTGGGAACTCCAGGGCGACGGTCCCGGGACGCACGTGACGCGGCGGTTTGAACTCCACGTCAAGTCACGCGCCGCCAAGCCCGTCGTGTGGTTGATCGGATGCCTGTTGAAACGAGCGGTGGCTCGGCACATGCGGCAACTCGGTCGCGAGTGAACGCCGCGGCGTGCATTCTCGACGCGTCGCACGAGGCGAAACCGGAACGCGACCGCGTCAGCTCTCCCTTGGCGACTCTCCCTCGTTCGCGCACGTTCGCCTCACGGTCCGTCCGGGATCTCCGGTTCCACAAGTTGCGCAAGCATCGCCAGCGACTCCTGCCAGCCCAGGTAGCACATCTCCGGGGGGATCACGACGGGGACGCCTTCCTGCACGATCTGCAGGTCGGTCCCGCAGGAGACCTTCGCCAGCGTGATTGTCGCCCGCATTTCGCCAGGGAGGTTGGGGTCGTCGAAAGCGTCCGTGTAGACGATCCGCTCGTTGGGCACGAGCTCCACATACTTGCCGCCGAAGCTGTGGCTGGCGCCGGTTGAGAAATTGATAAACGACATCTTGTAGCCGCCGCCAACGCGGGCGTCGATCTCGTGGACCTTGCCCACGAATCCGTAGGGCGGCAGCCAGCGAGCCAGGGCGTCGGGATCGAGAAACGCCTTGTAAATGCGGTCGGCGGGGGCCCGCAGCACGCGATGCAGTCGGATGGTGTTGCCCGTCTCGGACATTGTGGGGTGTCTCCGTAAGAATTGGGGCCGCCGTCAAGAAACTCTCGCCTCGCAGTGTAGTCGTCCGGCGGGAGCGAAAATCGACATCGCGGTGAGGAATTATTTCATTCTCGCCGATTTTTCCGTGTCCCGCTCAGTGGAGGCTGCGAGTGGGAACCAGGCGCTACGGCGAACAGGCGATGGGCGAAGTTGCCGCCGGGTGCGAGGTGCATCGACTCGGGGGCGCCTTGATTGCCATTTCACTCGGGGGTTGCAGCGGTTTGCCCGCCGGAACAGTCGACCCATTACCAACAGAGAGGCTCCCGCGCCGATTCGAACCAGCGGCTATACGATTCGCGTCGTTGATTGTCGCATCATTTACCAGGACGCGCAGCACGCATGACGCTTGCTGCGCGCCCTGTTTTCTTGCTCACAGTGAATCCGTCGGTACGACTACCGCCGCCGGCGCCTGCCAGGGCCGGGATCGTCAAGTCCCGTGATGCGCCGCAACGGTGCCATGGCATCCGCGGCGAATGCTTCGTCGACCGCAGCCAAATGATCACGGGCGGGCGGGCGCGGAGCCGGCCGCTGCCGAGCGACGTCCGGACGGCCCAGGGCAATGTTGGCGTCGTTGCGGCGAATCCCGCCCCGCGAGAGATGCACGTCGATTGTCGCGCCGGCGGCGTTCCCCGCCGGGTTGGTCGTCGTCACGCGAATCTGATAGTCGCCCGTTTCGCGGAACGTGGCGAACTGATAGCGGCCCTGGCGATCGGTGACCGTCGTGTCGATGACGACTCCCTCGTCGTTCAATAGCTCGACGGTCGCGTTTGCCGCCGGCGTGGTGCGCTGTCGGCCACGGGCGCTGGGCGCGGTTTGCGTCACTTGCCCGCCGACCACGGCGTTCATAAAAAACACGTTGTCCTGCAGACCGCGCACGCCCGTGTTGCGCTCGACGATGTCGGCCAGCGAGGTCGATTCAATCGCCGCGAGATCGCGACCCGCGAACACGTTTTGATACCACAGCCGGTCGCCGTCGCGCAGACGGGTGAATTGGTCGACGATGATCGTCCGCGCGAGCTCGCCGACCGACGCCCCGGCGACATGATCCTCCGCCAGGCATCCCACCCACAAATCGACGTCGTTCACGTCGACGTACAACTGCTCCAACTTGGCGGCGAGTTCGGAGTCGGAGGTGATCTCGTCGAAGCTCGTGACCCGCGGCAGGCCGTACGCCTCGCGCACGCTGTTGTAGTCGGCCAGGCCGTGGTCGCGGCCCCGCTGGATGTTGAGCGACGCGAGATCGAGCCCGCCGGCGCCGGGAGGTCCGAAGAGGAAGTTGCGCAGGCTGTCGACCACCGCCAAGTCGACTTCCATCGACTGCGACGAGGCTACGTATTTCATCAAGCCGTCGATGCCGGTTTCCATCAGCAACGCGGGATTGAAAAAGGCCTCGCTGAGTTCCACTTCGTCGCGCTCGGGGCGGCCGTCGTTGCCGAAGAATTCGATCTCCTCGTTCACCTGGCTGTGGCCGAACCGAAACGCCGCGGTGGAGAACTCGTTGGCGATTGTGGGGTCGACCGACGAGTCGTAGCCGGCATACGGGGCGATCGCCGAGCGGCCCAGCAGCGCGGGCAGGTACTCGTTGAACGTGATCGCCTGAATTTCGGCAATCACGATCGCCCGGGCCTGCTGGAAAATCTGCTCGTCAGAGAGCGAGGGGTCGGCTGCGGCGATGCGGTCGGCCCAGTTGTTGTGCTCGCGCAAAAAGAGTGCGTGCATTGCGGTGAGTTCCGCGTTTTCGTTGGCGCGGATGTCGCCCGCGACGAAAAAACCGTCCTCCACCGGCGGCAAGCCGTCGTCGCCAATGCGCATCCTTCCGCCGACAAAGCTGCGCAGGCTGTCCGCGGTGGCTTGGTCGGAACCGTAGACGCCCGAGCCGTCGATCCACGCGGTGATGCTGCTGGTCTGCTGCCGCGGGTTCGTTGCGCTGTCGCCCGTGGCACTGTCGTAGGCGGACCGCGTGAAGCCGATCGTCATCGTTCCCGTGCCGTCGGGGTCGAAGTACGGATCGTCGGTGGGGACTTCGATCGCCGCCGACTCGCCTTCCGCGTCTTGGGCTAGCGTCACATCGATGTCGTGATCGATGAATTGTCCCCACAGGTAAACGAATGCCGACAGTCCGCGTTCATTCCCTGCCGCGTCGGCGTCCTGCTGGGCGAGTTCGTTGCTGATCTCGCGCGCCGAGGGACGAAACTCGCCCGCCAGCGAAGAGACGCCATCGCCATACTGCGCGTCGGCCATGCGCAACAGTTGTTCGCCGACGGATCCCCATTCGGGGTTCGCCACGTTGTTGCCGCTGCCGTCGAACGCTCGTGCGAGGGCCGCGGCGACGGGTGACGGAATGGAGTCGCCAGCCAGCAGGTGAAACTGCCCCGGCATGCCCGTCAGCCCGTCGGCGGCGATCGCGTGCTGCACCGGCGGCGGGTCGGTTTGCAGCGGGGCGTCGGCCAAGGGGTCGACGGCGAGATCCGCCGCCATGAGTTCGCGGCGTTCGAGGGCTTCCAAGCTGAATTGGCGGTTCCGTCGGTGCGCACCTTGAGCGCAGTTCTTGCGTGCCATCTCTGTTCTCCTCTGTTCCGAGCAGATGTGACGAGTCGACGCCTCCACCCCGCGGCGTCGCTCAACCCAGCGGCCGAGTACTACGGAGCGTGTTCCAGGCGCCCCGTAGACGTAAAAACTCCGCTGCCCGCTTGGAGTTTCGCGAATGTTTCAAAATAGGCAAAGTTTATGGCAAGATTTTTCGTTCGTGGCGGTCAATGCGGTGCGAGAGCGCGACGCGTCGGGTGGTTGGAAAACATTATTTATCAAGTGGTTGCGGAGATTGCGCGCGGTAAATCCGATGCGCCAAGCGGCACAAATCCTGCTCGGTCAACGACCGGGGAGAAAGCTGCAATTGGCGGGCGTGGTCTCGCGCCCACGGTATTCACGGCGGAACGCGAACCTCGACGCGCCGCCAGAATGCCGCATTTCCCCGGGAAAAATCGCGGCGCCGACCCCGCGTCGCGAGAAATCTTGCGTCGCGACGGCTGCAGGTCGACAATGACGAAAGTCCTTCGGCGGGCGCGACCACGCGGCGCTCGCCCTTCTCTTGGTTTGCGGGGCACATGAAATGTCTTGTTGCGGACTGAATCGTTTTGGGCGACGGCTAGTGGCGTCGCTGTTGGTCGTCGTGCTCGTTGGCTGTAGCGGGGCCGGGGATCTCACGAAGCGCGCGACCGTCGCGACCGACGGACTGGTGGCGCTGCTGAAGTCAGTTCAGGACGAGGCGTCCGCTAAGGCGGCAACGGGCAAACTCAAATCTGCGTTTGTGGACGCGGCCGGTGCTCAAGCGGAAGTGAGCGTCTACTTGCTGAAACAGGTCCAGGGGGGCAATATCCGCACCGCCGCAACCGAAGGCGTCAAAATGATGGAGACGATGGAGCGGCAAGTGGCGGCCGTGACTCGCGAACAGAAACGCGTGGAATCGCTTCGCGGATTGCCCGTTGAGTTCTGGTCGGAATACCGCATTGCGGAGGTCGAAGCCGAGGAGACGGCGGTGGCGGCGGTGACCGGAGCCCTGGGCGTCGACGCAGCGGATATGCTCGACGAAGGCGATGACCCTTTTAAGGTCGTGCTCGCCGCTTTCGAGAAACATGGTCCCGAACACGTGGCCGACGTCACGATCACCGGCGGGCGGTACCTCGACCAGGAAGAGGCTGTCGAGCGGTTGCGGCGTCTCGCCGGCGCCGCGGCGACCGTGCAAGTCGTGCCGAACGACGACGACCAGATGATGGACGAAGAGGTGACGACGGTCTTGGTCGCGCCGGTCGCCGACATGCAGGCGTTTCATGATGCGATCGATTTCGGCACGGTGGCGGACTTCATCCCCGAGCGCTGCGGAATCGTCCTGGAAGTGCCTGACGATTTGGCTGGACCCTACGCCGGTATGAGCGAGGAAGAAATCGCCGAGCAGAAACGCATCGACGCCGAACAGGCCGAGGCCGAGCGCAAGCAACGCGAGGAGCAAGAGCGGATGGCTGCCGAGCAGCGCGCCCGCGAGGAGGAGGAAGCGCGTCGGCAGGCGGAGGAGGAGGAGCGGCAGCGCCCGCCCGAGCCCGGCAAGG
>JAGQOU010000160.1 GCA_020427145.1 Planctomycetales bacterium
GAGAAAGTCTTTGTGCCAGAAAAGTTTGTGGTGACCTTCAAGCCAGGCAAGGAGATGGAAGAGCGCGTTCGCGAGCTCGAACGGCTTGCCAACGAGGCGGCTCGGCTGCGAGCCCTCGAACTGGAAGCTGCCGCCCAGCAGGCTGCCGAACAACCAGCGGCGGACAACCATGCCCCGCCGGCCCCGGACGCCAACGGAACCTATGGCTCGCCAACGGCTTACAGCACAGATACGGGCCATCGTAGCTAGCGACCCGGGTTGCTAGCCGCTCTGGGCGCAAGTCGTTGCCCTCGCTAGGATTCGCCGCCATTTTCGCTCGGCCGAGTCACTCGTCTCAAATCGCTGCCACCAGCGATTCACTATCGATACGCTGCGCTATGCTTTGCTCGTGAGGGACCGATCGGCAAAGCTCGCGCACGACTGTTAAACACAAGCCATTCAGGACGTTACGACCCACGCGGGTCTCCCAACGTCGCTTCGCAGCTCAAGGAGGAGCAATGCAAACCAAGAAATGGCTCTTAGCGGCCGTGGCCGCCTGTTCGCTCGCCAGCAACACCGGTTGCTTCCTGCCGATTTACTCGGCCGATCCGGCGCGACGGGCGCAACAACTGATCTACTCGTCGGAAAACATGCGCGCCATGTTGGACGAATGGGAGCGGATCTGGTTTCTGGATATGCCCAGCCATCTGACGCCCCATAGCGTCCACGGCGGCATTATCTAGAACTTGGTCCGTCGCGGGTCGGCTCCGTGAGCCGGGCCGCGGCCCGTCGGAGATACGGCAGCATTGCAGGCGCCGGCGTCGGCGCGCTACATTGGCCGCTCGCGCAGCTGCGCGCGGCCCGTCGGTGACTCGGCGGTCGCTCCTTCGTCCGCCGACACCCCCGTCCGACGCCCCACGTGCCCGCCTCTGCTGCGATCGATCTGTCCGTCGCCCTGGGGCGGCTGCGACTGCCGAACCCCGTGCTGGTCGCCTCCGGCACGTTCGGGTACGCGCGGGAGATGGCGCCGTTTGTCGACCTGACGCGGTTGGGCGGCATTCTACCCAAGACCGTCACCCGGCAGCCACGCCAGGGAAACGCCCCCTGGCGCACCATCGAGACCCCCGCCGGGATGCTCAACAGCATCGGCCTGGATAACGACGGTATCGAAGCGTTTGCGGCCAACCACCTGCCGTATCTGGCCACGGTGGGTTGCCCGATCATCGTCAGCATTGCCGGCCGCGACGAAGCGGAGTTCGTGGAGATGTCGGCGTTGCTAGGCGAACAGCCGGGCGTGGCCGCGATCGAACTGAATATCTCCTGCCCCAACGTGTCGGGGGGCGTCGACTTTGGCACCAACGCCCCGATGTGCGAATCGTTGGTGCGGGCCTGCCGGGCGGCGACCACGACGCCGATTCTGGCCAAGCTCACGCCCAACGTGACCAGCGTCGCCGAGATCGCCAAGGGCGCCGAGGCGGGCGGGGCGGACGCGATCTCGCTGATCAACACCTGCCAAGGCATGGCAATCGACTGGCGCCGACGCCGACCCCTGCTGGGCAACGTGATCGGGGGCCTGAGCGGCCCGGCGATCAAACCGATCGCCCTGCGGTGCGTCTACCAGGTTGCCCAGGCGGTGAAGACTCCGCTGGTGGGCATCGGCGGCATCGCGACGATTGACGACGTGATGGAGTTTCTCGTCGCCGGGGCGTCCGCCGTTCAACTGGGGACCGTGAACTTCTACAATCCCACGGCGGCCACCACGGTGCTCGACGCGCTGCCTGGGGCGCTGGCGGAGTTAGGAGCGGGTTGCGTTGCCGACGTGGCGGGTACATTGCAATTGCCGCCGCGAGCATAACGACCGCGGCGCCGAACGCTCCGCCCCGCGACCTCCGGTCGCTACTTTCTGGTACTACCGACTACCCCCTACCGACAACCGACTCGCATGCGCGTTCTCTCCGGCATTCAACCGACCGGCCCCTTTCATTGGGGCAACTACTTTGGCGCCATTCGGCAGTACATCGAACTGCAGGACGTGGCGTCCGAGTCGTACTACTTCATCGCCAATCTGCACGCGCTGACCACCGTGCGCGATCCGAAGCTGCTGCAGCAGTACACGCTCAACGGGGCGCTCGACCTGCTGGCCTTGGGGCTGAACCCCGAGAAGGCCGTGCTGTTCGTGCAGTCCGACGTGCCCGAGGTGAGCGAACTGTGCTGGCTGCTGATGACCGGCACGCCCATGGGGCTGCTCGAGCGATGCGTCAGCTACAAGGACAAGCTGGCCAAGGGCCTCAAGGCCGACGCGGGGTTGTTCACGTATCCCGTGCTGCAGGCGGCCGACATCCTGGCGTACGACGCCGACGTGGTGCCGGTGGGGGAGGACCAGTTGCAGCATATCGAAGTCTGCCGCGACATTGCCGGCAGCTTCAACCACGCGTTTGGCGAAACGTTTGTCATGCCCAAGGGCAAGGTGCTCGACCAGTCGGCCAAGGTCCCCGGGACCGACGGCGAGAAGATGTCTAAGAGCTACGGCAACACGCTGGCCGTGTTCGACGAGGAGAAAAAGCAGCGCAAGCAAATCATGCGCATCGTCACCGACAGCCGGCCGATGGACGAGGCCAAGGAGCCGGACGGCGACGTGTTGTTCGACCTGCTGAAGCTGGTGGCTGGCGACGACGAGATTGCCGAGATGGCAGCCATGTATCGCCGCGGCGGGTTCGGTTACGGCGACGTGAAGAAGGCGCTCGCCAACGCGGCCGAGAGCTACTGGGGCGAGGTCCGTGCCCGTCGCGCCGAACTGGCCGCCCGGCCCGACGACGTGCGAGACATTTTGTCGGAGGGCGCCAAGCGTGCGCGCGTCAAGGCGGCCGCGACGCTCGCCCGCGCCCAAGCCGCGTGCGGGCTGAAGGGTTACTAGCGACGCGTCGCGGCGTCGAAAGGGCGAGGCTCCGCCGAGCCCAACAGCGCTTTCGCCCCAGGCTCGGCAGCGCCTCGTCCTGCCGGAGGAACTCACCATGAACGTCCCCATCGTTGGCATCGGCACGGACATCATCGAATGTCTGCGGATCGCACAGATGATTGAGCGGCACGGCGAAATGTTCATCCGCCGCGTGTACACCGAGGCGGAAATCGACTACTGCTCGACCAAGAAAGCGGCGACGCAGCACTACGCCGGTCGCTGGGCGGCGAAGGAGGCGGTGCTCAAGGCGCTCGGCACCGGCTGGGTGCGCGGCATCGGCTGGCGCGACGTAGAGGTCCGGCATCGCCCCGGCGGCGGGCCGGCCGCGGTCTTGCACGGCGGGGCGCGCGACGTGGCCGAACGCGCCGGCATCGGCCAAGTTCATCTCAGCATCAGCCACTGCCGCAGCCACGCCGTGGCGTACGCGATCGCCGAAGGGGTTGCGTCCAGCGACGAATGAGCGCTTAACTCCGGCGCGGCTGGGGACGACCAACGGGAGCCCCCCGTGGAAGCGACAACCCGCGTCGCGCAACTGGGGGCTCGCTCCGCTCGTCCCCAGCCACCCCGCGCGACTCGCCTTATGATTTTTTCTTGGTCGCTTTTTTGGCGGTCGACTTTTTCTTCGTGGTGCTCTTCTTTTTCGCCGCCTTTTTGGTGGCGGTCTTTTTCTTGGCCGGTTTCTTTTTCTTGCTGCCGCCTTGGGCTGCCTTTTCGGCCAGCATGGTCACGGCCTCGTCGAACGTCATGCCCTCGGGCGTCATCCCCTTGCGGAGCGACACGTTGGTTTCACCGTCGGTGACGTACGGCCCGTAGCGGCCGTCGAGAATCTGCACCGGTTGTTCAGTGGCGGGAGAGGGCTTCTCGAAGACCTTCAGCGGTTCCTTCTTCGTTGCTCCGCGGCCGCGCGTCTTCGGCTGCGCCAACAGGTGCACGGCTTGCTCCATCGTGACGTCCAGCGGCGAGATCTCTGCCGGCAGCGAACGGGTTTCATCGCCGCACTTCACATACGGACCGTACCGCCCGTTGAAGACCTCCACCGGCTTGGCCAGCTCGGCGTGATCGCCCAGATTGCGCGGCAGGGTGAGCAGCTTCAGCGCGGTCTCGAAGTCGACGTCCTCGGGCGTCATCCCCTTGAGCAGCGACGCGTTCTTCGGCTTCTCTTCGTCGTCCGGATTGCCGCGCTGTACGTAGGGGCCGAAGCGACCGACCTTCAGATACACCGGCTTGTTTGTTTCGGGGCACATCCCCAGCGGCTCCTCGGCCACCTGGGCTTGCTCCAGCAGTTTCAGCGCCGACTGCAAGTTCACTTCGTCGGGGGGCAGGTCCTCGGGCAGCGACGCGGTGCGGTCGCCCTGCTCGATGAACGGCGAGTAACGGCCCACGCGAACGAAGACTTCGGGCCCGTCGTCGGGCTTGCCGATGAGAATGCGGCCGATCTTTGCCGGGTCGATCTCATCCAGCTTGTTTTCCAGCTGCTTCTTGAGGCCCGGCGCGCCGTTGCCGTGATAAAACTGCTCCAGGTAGCGGACCTGCTCCTGTTCGCCGCGGCTGATCGCGTCGAGGTCGTCCTCCATCTTGGCGGTGAACTCGTAGTCCACCAGCCGGGCGAGGTGCTCTTCCAGCAGCTGCACGACGGAGAAGGCGACCCAGGTCGGCACCAGGGCGTTGCCCTTTTTGAACACGTAGTTGCGGGCCTGGATCGTGTCGATGATCGAGGCGTACGTGCTCGGCCGGCCGATGCCGCGTTCCTCGAGCGCCTTGGTGAGGGCCGCTTCGCTGAATCGCGCCGGCGGCTGGGTCTGGTGCTCTTTGGCGTCCAGATCAAGACACTTGAGCGTCTCGCCTTGAGTGACGCTCGGCAGGATCTTCTCCTGGTCGGCCAATTCGGCGTCGGGATCGTCGGAGCCCTCGACATACGCCCGCAGGTAGCCGGGGAAATCAATCGTCTTGCCGCTCACCTGGAACGTACACCCTTCGCCCTCGATGGTGATGGCGATGCGCCGGCCGCGGGCGTCCGCCATTTGGCTGGCGATGGTGCGCTTCCAGATGAGTTCAAAGATTCTGAACTCGTCGGTGTTGAGCGAGCTGCGCATCGCCTCGGGCTTCTCGAACGGATGACCGGCCGGGCGGATCGCCTCATGGGCCTCTTGCGCGTTCTTGACCTTCGATTTGTACGACCGCGGCTGCTCGGGCAAAAACTGTTTGCCATAGCTGTTTTCCACCAACTCGCGGGCGTCGTCAATCGCCACGGTCGCCAGGTTGGTGCTGTCGGTACGCATGTAGGTGATGTGGCCGTTTTCGTACAGGCTTTGGGCGACCTGCATCGTGCGGCGGGCGGTGAAGCCCATCTTGCGGTTGGCTTCTTGTTGCAGCGTACTGGTGGTAAACGGCGGAGAGGGCTTGCTGGTGTACGGCTTCTCTTCGACCGACGCCACGCGGAACGTGCCCGACTTGATCTTCGCGGCGAGCGCCTCGGCCGCGGCGCCGTCCAGCAGCGCCATGTCGGGGCTCTTCAACTTGCCGGTCGAGGAGTCGAAATCCTTGCCCGCAGGGATTCGCTGTCCGTCGACGGTCACCAGCGTGGCTTCGAGCTGCTGGCTGTCGTCCTTGGCGAACGTGCCCAGCAGATCCCACCATGCGGCGGAAACGAAGGCCATCCGTTCGCGTTCGCGCTGCACAATCAGCCGGATGGCCACGCTTTGCACGCGGCCGGCGGACAGTTTGGGACGCACCTTGCGCCACAGCAGGGGCGACACTTCGTAGCCGTACAGTCGGTCGACAATGCGGCGCGTCTCTTGGGCCCGCACTAGCCCCTCGTCGATTTCTCGCGGCCCGGCCAAGGCCGCCTGAATGGCGTCCTTGGTGATTTCGTGGAATACGAGCCGATGGACCGGCACCTTCGGCTTGAGCAGCTCGAGCAGGTGCCAACTGATTGCTTCCCCTTCGCGGTCTTCGTCCG
>JAGQOU010000161.1 GCA_020427145.1 Planctomycetales bacterium
CGGCGGCGCGGGCGACTGGTTGGGCTCCGAGATGGCTGGCGGCGTGGTACGCGTCGGCGGCAGCGTCGGCGACCACGCCGGGGGCGCACTACCCGGCAGCAGGCGCGGCATGCGCGGCGGCGCGTTGCTGGTCGACGGCGACGCCGGGGCATGGCTCGGGGCAGGAATGCGGCGCGGGTTCATCGCGGCGGGCGGCGACGTCGGCGCGGCGCTGGGGGCGCGGATGCTCGCCGGGACGATTCTCGTCTGGGGGCGATGCGGCCAGTTGCCGGGCATCGACATGCTCCGTGGCACAATCGGCCTGTTCGGCCCGACGCCAGCGGTTCCGGCGACGTTCCTCGACGGCGGCGCGGCCGCCATGCCCATGGCGCCGCTGTTGGCCCGCGAACTGGAACGATTAAACTTCTCGCGGCGGATTCCCGAGCAATCCACGTGGCGCATCCTGCATGGCGACGCGGCGGGCGGCGCGCGGGGCGAGGTGTTGGTCGTCGCCTAACCAAGGTTCGCTAGCCCTGGGAATTTGCCGGTGAATCGGCGTGCCACGGCTCACAGGTCCGTGGCACGCTGTTGGGATTCCCCCATTCGCTTTCAAGCCACGCTTCGCAACAAGTGCGCGGATTTCGAGTGCAGATTCCCCCGCATGCGCCGCCGATAGGCGCGGGCTTCGCACAGCAGGCACGGCATGCGGACCATCCCGCCACAGGTCGGGCAACGTCGCGGGGGCTGGCCGTCGGGGGCGGCGGAATCGACTTCATGCACGGTTTCGCGTCCATAGACGCCGCGGCGTCCGCTGGCGATCGCTTGCACGGCTCCCCGACTCACCGACAACTTGCAGGCGATCGCCCGCTGCGAAAGTTGGTCCTCGGCCAGCAACTGACAGATCTCCTCGACGACTTTCACCGACAACATGACAAAGGCTCCGGCGGAGGTGGAAATGAAAGCGACCGCGCGGCGGCAGTCAGCAACTGCGACGCTCGCCGGCGCCTACCACGGCTCGTCGTCGAGGTCGTCCGTCCAAAAATCACCCGGCTCGGGGAACGCCTCCTCACAGTCGTCGGCAGCGAACAGGCAATCATCCAACGGGTCGAAGAGCTCGGAATCGAACTCATCGTCGTCGCCGTCGGCGGGTTCTCCAGCGTGCGGGAGGTCGTCGTAGCCGGGCTCCTCGACCGGCCAATCCGACTCGATGAGCGTCTTTCGCACGGGCGAGAACGTGGCCGTCTGGGGCGCAAGCAGCATGGTCATGGCGAGGAACCTCCGGGAGAAAAACGACGATTCCGAGGGGGAGTTCAGGCACGGGACGTCAGGGCCGGCGAGGGCTCGCATCAGCCGCGTGCAACAGTGCCAAAATTAGCAAATCGCGCGGCCATTTACTATTCTTTTGTACACTAAATCCTGGTATTTTTATTCACCCCATCAGAGCGACCTATGGCGGGGGAATCCTGGGGGGCTGTCGACGCTCGGTTCGCGGACGAGTTGCAGAGTCGCCTGCAAGAATCGCCCCTGCCGTCGAGGCCGCAGACGAGCCGGGCGGCCTCAGTCACCCAGCGCGTTTTCGCTGGATCGCAGCATCGCAAAGATCTGCGGATCGGAGTCTTCCAAGAGATCGCGCATCTCGGAGGTGATGCGCGAGCGGGCGTCGCGAGCCCCCTCCTTATTGCCCAACTGCTCCTGGGCAATGCACTCGGCTGCGTTGAGAAACGCCTCCTGCTCGGGCAAGAACCCCTCGGCAGGTGCGCTCGTTCTCAGCTCGGCCAGCTCGCGCTGGGCTTTGGCGGCGTCGTCGGATTGCAGCAGGTAGAAGCGAATCAACCCCTGGCGCGCCACGCCCAGCACATAACGATCCTCGTCCGGAAAGTTATCGAACACGGCTTGCCAAGCGGCTTCGCTGGGGGCCATCTTCGCTTGGAAGATCTGAGCCCAAGCCGAGTCCCGCGGCTCGACTTTCGTCACCGGCGTGGCTTCGAGATAGGACCTGGGTCGGGTGACGACCGCGAACAGCACCCCCGCCACGGCGGCGATTCCGACAGTGCGCCACAAGCGACGGCGGCGGTTCTGGTCCTCGTCGAGTTTCGCGCTGGCTTTCATCAAGTCCGCCAGGTGTTCAGCGGTCATGCTGCCCGATGCGCCCGATTGCATCCATTCGGCCAACGACCACTGCTCGGGCCCATCGCCCCAGCCAGCGGCCGCGGCTTCCTGGGCGAGGGCGCGCAATTCGCCCATGACTTCGGTCGCCGAGTCGTAGCGTCCCGAGGGTTTCTTGGCCATCATCCGGTGGATCACGCGCGCCAACCCGCTGGGTACGTCGTCGCGCAGGTTCTCCAGCGGCCGGGGGGCGGTTTTGAGATGCTGCATGGCAATCGCCAGGGCGGAGTCGCCCTCGAACGGCGGCGTGCCGGCCAGCAGATGGTAACACGTCACGCCCAGTCCGTAGAAATCGCTGCGCACGTCGACCGGGCGGCCCTCGATCTGTTCCGGGCTCATGTACAGCGGCGTGCCCATCGCGACCCCCACCTGGGTCAGCGTCTTGGTGTCGCTGGAACTGATCCGGGCGAGGCCGAAGTCGGCCACTTTCACCTCGCCCGAGTCGCTGAGCATGATGTTCTCGGGCTTCACGTCGCGGTGGACGATGCCCAACTCGGCGGCGCGTCCCAGCGCGGCGACGACCTGCCGCATCACGTCGAGCACCAGCCGCGGCTGCAACGCCCCCTCGCGACGGAGCAACTCGGCGAGGTTCTTGCCGCGAACGTATTCCTGGGCGATGAACCGTACGCCGTCGGCTTGGCCCACCTCGTAGATTTGCACGATGTTGCCATGCACGAGCGCCGCGGCGGCGCGGGCTTCATTGAGAAACCGCTCGACGTAGGTCGCGTCGGTCGCCAACGTCGCAGGCAGCACCTTCAGCGCGACCTGCCGGCCAAGCGATTGCTGCTCGGCCAGGTAGACCTCAGCCATGCCGCCGGCGCCGATCTTGCGCAACACGCGATAGTCGCCGAGTTGGCGACCGGCGAGATCGGAAAGACTTGTCGGCGGGTCGGGCATGATAAACGGGCAGCGAACGATCGCTGCTGAGAACGCAAGGGGCAAGGAGCGCGGCGATCCGAGCCAAAGTGGGGCTTTAGGGGCGTTCGCGTTTCCTTCTGTGTCCTCTGTGTCCGCGACGGCGAATTGCCTCAACCGCCGCGCACCGGCTCCGGCCAGTTGAGCGCGGTGAGCACTCGGCTGGTCGCTTCCGATTTGTTGAGCACGTAGAAATGGATGCCGGGCACGCCTTGCTGCAGCAGTTCGGCGGTTTGCTGGGTGGCAAACTCGACGCCCACGTCAAACTGCGCATCGGCGTCGTCGCCGCAGGCGTTGAGGTCCTCGACGAACTTGGGCGGCAGCTTGGCGCCGCACAGCGAGGCGATCCTTTGGATCTGAGCCCCGTTGGTCACCGGCAGCAATCCCGGCACGATCGGCGTCTCGATTCCCAATCTCTCGCAATCGTCGCGGAAACGGAAGAAGTCGGCGTTGTCGTAAAACAGTTGCGTGATGATCACGTCGGCCCCGGCGTCGCACTTGCGTTTGAGGTTCGCCAGGTCGACCTCCATGCTGGGCGCTTCTTGGTGTTTCTCCGGATAGCCGCCCACGGCGATGCCCATTTGCGGCAATTCGCTGCGGATGAAGGCCACCAGTTCGTTGGCGTAGGAGAACCCGCCTGCGACCGGCTTGAACTCGGCATCGCCAGCCGGCGGATCGCCGCGCAGCGCGACGACGTTGTTCACGCCCAGCTCGACCGCCCGCTGGAGGTAGTCGCGCAGCTCGTCGGCCGTGCGACCGACGCAGGTCAGGTGGGTGGCGACCGGCAGCGAGTGATCCTTCCGGACGCCGCCAATGACCTCGAGCGTACGGTCCTGGGTCGAACCGCCGGCGCCGTAGGTGCAGGTCATGTAGGCCGGCCGGAAATCAACCAGCTTCTGCACATGCCGGGCGAGCGCCGTCACGCCCTGCCCCGTCTTGGGCGGGTAGAGTTCAAAGGACAAACCAAAACGGCCCGGTTGGTACGCTGCGGCAAGATCGTTGATAGCAGCCAAGTCGTGTATTCCCCAAAGTGCGATTGGTCGCGGGTTTGCGCACCGGCGGTGCAGCCAGCAAACTGCCGCCAGAGCGCCCATTGTCAAACGCGCCGCAGGTCGGTTCGATGCGTGACGGCCGCGACGACGTTTGCCACTCTGATTCCACTCTACGGCCCGAAGTGGCGGTCCGCAATTCACTTGCTTTGTCCCGGGGAACCTCGATCGCGCCGGAGTCGCGGCCAAATCAACTCGGCCGCCTCCCCTGGACGGACGCCGCCTCGTGCTAGAAGGCGGAAAAAGCCGTCGCCACGTACGAGCGATCCGCTATAATCCCCCCGTTGCGATCGGAGCTGGCCTGGAGGGCCGGCGATCGCGCGTGCTGAGGCGGCACAACAAGAGACCCCCGCCACCGCGGGCCGGAAGAGACTGTCGTACGTAGATTGACGATGGCAAGACCCCGCGATTGCCGCTGGACACGCTGCCGCATAGCAGCCGGTCCGCACCTGCCCCCCAGCGCGAAGCCGCTGCCGGCTTGACCCTCATGTAGGAAGGTTGCCCGATGAGCCAGACTGAGATTCCACCCGCCACTGCCGCCGAAACATCCCGCAAGACCTGGACGGACGTCACGCCACAGGCGCTCTATGACAAATGCATGACGGTGGCCCGCAACCTGTGGTGGAGCTGGCACCCCGAGGTCATCAATCTGTTTCGCGATCTCGACCCCGTGCGTTGGCGGCAGCTGGATCATAACCCCATCGCCTTGCTGTCGGAGATGACCCCCGAGCAGCTCGCCCAGCGGGCCTCGGAGATGGTCCTCTACACGCGGATCAATCAGGCGCATCGCCGACTGAACGACTACTTGAGCAACACGCACACGACCTGGGGCGCTCGCAAAAGCGGCGTGCTGGGCTCCATGCCCGTGGCGTATTTCTCCGCCGAGTTCGGCATTCACGAATCCGTGCCGATCTATAGCGGCGGCCTCGGCGTGCTGTCGGGCGACCACGTCAAAAGCGCCAGCGGCCTGGGCGTGCCGTTGGTGGCGCTCGGTTTGTTTTACGACCAAGGCTACTTCAAGCAGCACCTCAACTCCGAGGGGTGGCAGCAGGAGGAATACCTCAACACGAATGTTGAGGAGATGCCGATGGAGCCGGCCCGCGACCCGAAGGGCCGCCCGATCACGGTGGAAATTGACACCCGCGACGGTCGCTTGCTGGCCAAGGTGTGGCTGATGCGGGTCGGCCGCGTGCCGCTGTATCTGCTGGACTGCGACGTCGAAGGCAATCGCCCCGAGGACCGCGAGTTGACCTCGCGACTCTACGGCGGCGACCTCCGCACCCGCATTCGCCAGGAACTGGTCCTGGGCGTCGGCGGCGTCAAAGCGCTGCGGGCCCTCGGCATCAAGCCGGGCGTCTACCACCTGAACGAAGGCCACAGCGCGTTCGCCACGCTGGAAGTGATGCGCGAGCGGATGCACGACGACGGGCTCCCCTTTGACGAAGCCCTCCGCGAAGTCGCCCGGCGCACAGTGTTCACCACGCACACCCCCGTGCCCGCCGGTCACGATCGGTTCGACGGGAAGCTGATGGAAGAGCACCTGGGCCCGCTGCGCGAGAAGCTGGGCGTATCGTACGAGCAGATGATGGGCCTGGGTCGCGTCGAGCCGCAAAACGAAGGCGAGACCTTCTGCATGACCGTGCTGGGGCTTAAGTTGTCGCGCCGCGCCAACGCGGTCAGCAACCTGCACGGGGTCGTCTCGCGCCGCATGTGGGCCAACCTGTGGCCGTGGCGAGTCGAGGAAGAGATCCCCATCGGCCACATCACCAACGGCGTCCACATTCCGTCGTGGCTCGCCTACCCCATGTCGCAGTTGTACGACAAGTACCTCGGCACGGAGTGGCACATGACCATGGGCGAGCCGGGGGTGTTCGAACGGGTCTACGACATCGACCCGGGCGAATTCTGGGAAACGCATAATGCGCTGAAGAGTCGCCTGCTCGACTTCGTTCGCCGCCGCGTGAGCCGCCAAAGCCGTCGCCGCAACGAGGAGGAACATCTCGTCGACGCGGCCCGCAACGTGCTCGACCCCAACGCCCTGACGATCGGGTTCGCCCGCCGGTTCGCGACCTACAAGCGGGCCAACCTGTTCATGCGCGACATCGACAGCATGTGCGACCTGCTGTCGGACAGCAATCGACCGCTGCAGTTTATCTTCTCCGGCAAGGCCCACCCGGCCGACGAACCGGGCAAGAAATTCATTCAGCAGATCGCCAACCTGCGGCTCGACCCGCGGTTTGCCGGCCGGATCGTGTTTATCGAGGACTACGACATCAACGTCGCCCGACACATGATTCAGGGCGTCGACGTCTGGATGAACAATCCCCGTCGCCCGCTGGAAGCCTCAGGCACCAGTGGTCAGAAAGTCGTGCTCAACGGCGGCCTGAACTTCTCAGTGCTCGATGGTTGGTGGGCCGAGGCCTACAACGGCCAAAACGGTTTCGCGATTGGGAATGGCACGGCGCACGTTGATACCGAGAAAAACGACCAACGCGACGCCGAAGACCTCAGCCGCGTGTTGAGCGAGGAGGTCATCCCGATGTTCTACGACCGCGACGCGTTCGGCCTGCCGCTGAAGTGGATCGACCGGGTGTTCAACTCCGTGGCCACGTTGGGCGCCCAGTTCAGCGCGCACCGCATGGTGATCGACTACACCGAAAGGGCGTACCTGATCGCCGCGGGCGGGGTGACCAGCGAAATGAACCAGCGGTAGGACGAACCTGGATTTCAACAACGCTTCAATGGGCGGGTCTCTAGCAAGACTCGCCCATTTTTTATGCGATTCAATTCTCGTCCCATGGAACCCCAATCGGCCGCGCGGTCCCGATCTGTCCGGAATGGACCAATGCGTGGGGCCGTCGCTATGGAGACCCGCCCGGCGAGCACATTCAAGCGTTTCCGATTCGTCGTTTTTCAATTGCGAAACTTGCCGCGAGGAACTGGACCCAGCGCGCCTGCCGTACAATTTGGTTTTTGGCGGCGAGTCGTCCGACGGGTACATTGAATATGGCCATCAGGCGCCAGTCGCCGCTGATCTTATGATCGCCGCGTCCGTCTTTTCCTCGTGCGAGTTCCACCTCATGAAGAACTACCTGACGAGACTCACTCGCGCCGATCGGCGCGACTTTTTGAAATCGGCGCTGGCCGCCACCGGTTCGGTTGCCGCGCTGTCGGCGGGGCCGGCCGCGTACGCCGGTTCGCCGAATGATCGGCTCAATCTCGCCATCGTCGGCACGGGCGGCATGGGGAGCGGGCATCTCGCCTGGCACGCCGACCGCCCCGACGTGCAGGTGGTCGCCGTGTGCGACGTCGACGCTTCGCATTTGCAGGCGGCGCAGGGTCGCGTGCCAGACGCGTTCGCGTCGCCCGACTTTCGGCAGGTCGTGACTCGCGACGACGTGGATGCCGTGGTGGTGGCGACGCCCGATCACTGGCACGCCCTGGCGGCAGTCGCCGCGGCCAATGCCGGCAAGCACATTTACTGCGAGAAGCCGCTGGCCAACTCGGTGGGCGAGGGCCGGGCCATTGCCGACGCGGTCAAGCGAAACGGGGTGATTCTCCAAACCGGCAGCCACGAGCGTTCCAACCGTGGTGCGTCGATCGCCAAGCAAGTCGTCGACGGCGGGCGACTCGGCAAGGTGCATACGGTGCAAATCCGCCTGCCGAACGCCGATGCCCATTTGCAGGAAGTGGAAAACTTCACCACGCCGCCGCCCGATCGCGATCCGCCGCCGGAGCTCGACTGGAACTTCTGGCTCGGCCACACCCCCGTGGTTCCCTACAACGAGAAACGCTGCCACTTCTTTTGGCGGTTCCACAGCGCGTACGGCGGCGGCGAGATCACCGACCGCGGCGCCCATGTGATCGACCTAGCTCACTACATTCTGGGGTTCGACGACTCGGGGCCGGTGCACGTGAGCGCCGTGGGCAAGCCGCCGGCGGGGAACTTTTACGACGCCTTTATCACGTTCCAATTCGAGAACGAGTATCCCGGCGGACTGAAGATGATCGGCGACAACAGCGGACCGCGCGGGCTGTCGCTGATCGGCGACGAAGGGAAACTGGACATCGCCGTGCATGGTTGTGCTCTGAACGCCGAGCCCTCGTCGCTGCTGGACGGTCTCGACGCCCCCGGCGGCGAGGCCTACAGCGTGCACCGTAGCGGCTGGCTCGCGGCGATTCGCGGCGGCGCCCCCGTCGTGGCGCCCGCGGAGGCCGGCCATCGCACGGCGACCGCTTGCCACCTCAACAACATCGCCATGCGGCTCGGCAAGTCGTTTGACTGGGACCCGGCGACCGAGCAGTCGCCTGATGCGGAGGTGAACGCCCAACTGATGCCGCAGATGCGCTCGCCCTGGTCGCTGCAGGCGTGAGACTGTGCCAACCCTGCGGCGGGCCCCCGTGGGCAATCCTCGAAAAGATTGCCCACGGGAGGGAGAATTGGCCGCGGGCGGCAATCCGCTAGAATGGGGCCATGTCACGCACGCCTATCACTTCGCCGGACTCCCCCGCCCTGACTGAACTTTGCGGCCGATTGGCCGCCGGCGCGCCGTCGATCGACGCCAGCGGCGCCTGGCTGAGCGAGCAATTGCGGCTGTGCGGCGAGTACGGCGTGTACGAGTGGTTCGTCGGTCGCGAATGGGGCGGGCAGGCCTGGACCCAATCGGATATTGTGCGCGGGTACCTTGAGCTCAGCGGAGCGTGCCTCACCACCACGTTCGTCATCACGCAGCGCACCGGCGCCAGTCGGCGGATCGAAACCTCCGAGAACCAGGCGCTCAAAGAAAAACTGCTGCCAGGACTGGTGAGCGGCGAGTCGTTCGCCACGGTCGGCATCTCGCACCTGACCACCAGCCGCCGCCATTTGGCCAAACCGGTGCTGCGCGCCAAGCGGGTCGAAGGGGGCTGGCTGCTGGACGGGTTCAGCCCCTGGGTCACCGGAGCCGATCATGCCGAGCACGTGGTCGTCGGCGCCACGGTGATGGACGGCGACGACGCGACCGACCAGCAACTGCTGGTGTGCGTGCCCACGACGCTGCACGACGTGACGGCGCCAACGCCGCTGGAGTTGGTCGCCCTGTCGGCCAGTCACACCGGGCAGCTGCACCTCGACGACGTATTTCTCGCCGAAGAATGGGTGGTATTGGGCCCGGCGGCCAACGTGATGACCCTCGGCAGCGGCGGCAACACCGGCGGCTATCAAACCTCCACGCTGGCGCTGGGGCTGGCGAAGGCGGCGATCGCGTTGATTGCTCGGGAGTCGGAGAAGCGGAGCGAACTGAAGCCCGCGCTCACCGCGCTGGCCGATTCGTACGAGCCGCTGCAGGCGGAACTGTTCGCCGCGGTCGACGGCACGGCAGCCTGCAGCACCGAGGAGCTGCGCACCCGGGCGAACAGCCTGGCACTGCGTTCGGCGCAAGCGGCGCTCGTGGCGGCCAAGGGCGCCGGTTACGTCGCCGGCCACCCGGCGGGCCGCTGGTGCCGCGAGGCGTTGTTCTTCCTGGTATGGAGCTGTCCGCAGCCCGTGCTGGAAGCAAACCTGTGCGAACTGGCAGGGATCTTTGAATAGCGACGGCGGTTTCGTCACCACGAAGGACACGGAGAATTTGCAACGTCCGCGCGTCTTCAATCGTTTCAAAAACACCGAGAATAGCCCGCAGCGCAAGGGGGCGGGTTCTGACGCCTGCGGCATGCTTGCTTCAAACCCGCAGCTTGCACTGCGGGCTATGGGTCTCGCTGAACTCTCCGCTTCTGATTTCAACCTTTCTCCGTGACCCCGTGGTAAAACAAGAGCCTCATGTCGACTGATGATAAGAGTTCCGAACCGATTGTCGTCTGGCACGAACATGCCGTCACGCGCACTGATCGCGAGCAATTGGCCGGGCATCGCGGGTGCGTGGTGTGGTTCACGGGGCTGTCGGGCAGCGGCAAGAGCACCGTGGCCAACGCGGTGGATCGGCTGCTTTTTGAGCGCGGCGTGCGCACCTATCTGCTCGACGGCGACAATGT
>JAGQOU010000162.1 GCA_020427145.1 Planctomycetales bacterium
CCGAGGATCACGCGGCCGCCGTTGCGCTGGCCTTTGAGGATTTCCTCGTTGCCGTAGACGACGACCGGGTTGGCGAACGACGCCGGCGTCGTCGTGTTGTTCACCTCGCCGCGCACGACCAGCGGCGGGACCTGCATCCCCTTGCCCCACATCATCATGTAGTCGCCGCGAGCGTAGAAGATGGGGCGCGAACCGAAACCGCACCCGTTGGGCGGACACAAGTTGCCGCCGCAGTCAGGGCAGCCGTCGCCAAAGTGCATGTGCCGTTCGGGAAAATCGAGTCCTTCGTCCAGATAGAGCGGCCCGTCGCCGTCGGGCATGATCACTTCGTCGCCTTCGATGATTGCCCCCGGCGGCAGCTCTTCGGCGTGTTGGGCGAGCATGATGTTGCCGCTATGGGCGGCGCGGGGCAGGTCGAGTTGCGTGGCCAGCAGCGTACCGCCGGTATCGCGCCGGACGCGCACCGTCTGACCGATATGCGCTTCCAGATCGACGCCATCCACCGGCTCGATGTAGCGGGAAACGCCGCCGTAGCGGTCCGCCAGCGCGTACGGCGGATTGCCGTCGGACTGGTCGGGGTTGCGGACTAGCGTGCCGGTAAAGCCGCCGCGGCGCAGCGCAGCGCTGTGCTCGACGCCCAGGGCGGCATCGGCGGCTGTGGCAAGCGGATCGGAGGGCGGCTGGTCGGAGAAGAGCGCGTCGAGCAGGTCGCCGGCCGCCTGGTCGGCTTCATTCATCGGCCCAGCGGTCGATCGAGTGCGCGTCGTTCGCGCACGGCGGGCGGCGCGCTGTTCGATCGGCGATTCGCCGGTTTGGGCGACCGCATCGGCCACTGGCAGCACCGCCGCGGCCATGACTGCGGCAAACGCCAAAAATTGCTTTAACACGCGTGGCATATCATTCATGACGAGGTTTCCTGGGGCGATTCGCGCCGCGCAAGGGGAACTAGCCTGGGGAACGCACGCCGTGTGCGCGCAGGCAATCCCAACCAACGGCGCGGCTTGTACCAGACCAGCGAAAATGCGAGCAAGGGCAATCTGTCGCACCTATGCGCGTTGCAACGAGCCCCGTGGGGGCGGATACTGGGAGAACTGGCGATCGGCGGCGGGCGCCAGCAATCGGCGCAACCGCCTCCTGAGGCGGTCCCTGCATGGGTCTGCTCACAGTCCCGAACCAGCGCCCCTCTCAGAAGTCTGACCTGCCGCCAGACGGCGATTTCTATGTGGCCTGAAAAAGAAAAGACCGACGAACTCCTCGCCGAAGCCAAAGGGGGCGACGGCGACGCCGTGAACCAACTGCTCGATCGGCATCGGGACGCGGTGCGTCGGATGATCGATTTGCGGATGGATCGGGTGCTCAAACGCCGCGTCGACGCGAGCGACATCGTGCAGGAAGTGATGATCGAGGCCAATCGTCGGTTGAGCGATTATCTGGCGAATCCTGTGATGCCGTTTCACCTATGGCTGCGGCAGATTGGCAAGGACCGGCTGATCGACGCGCATCGCCGCCATCGTCAGACGGCTCGCCGCAGCATGGACCGCGAGCAGCCGCTGGTGGCCGCCGCCGGCGATCAGTCGTCCGTCGATCTGGTCGCTCAACTGCGCGACGGCGAACTGACCCCCGCCGCCGCCGCCACGTGGAATGAATTGCAACGCCGGTTCGAGGAGGCCTGCAGCCAGCTCGACGAACATGACCAGGAAATCGTCGTGATGCGGCACTTCGAACATCTGTCCAACAGCGAGGCCGCCGATTCCTTGGACCTGTCGCCGCAAGCCGCAAGTATGCGTTACCTGCGGGCCATGCGCCGACTGCGCACGCTGATGGAAGGCGACGACCCCGACGCCGAAGAATGACCAGCGCGGCCAGCGTCGCGAACTTTTGTATCACCCCCGTCCGCCTTCCGCTCGTCGCCCCGCCATGGATCAGTTCGATGCCCGCGACGAACTGCTGGCGGAAATTCTGCAGCGCGTCACCGATGCGCCGGTCGATGCTCGGCCCTCGTTGGAATCGCTAATCGCCGAGCATCCCGAGGTGGCGGACGACCTGCGTGAGTTGTGGGGCGCCGTGATGGTCGTCGACGCGGTGGCGAGCCGCGGCGTGCGCGGCGAGGACGAAACGCCCGCATTGTCGCCCGATCACCGCGCCGGGATCGACGCCCGCCCGCCGCGCGAGTTGGGCGATTTCGAACTGCTCGAGGAGATCGGCCGCGGAGGAATGGGCGTGGTGTACCGCGCCCGCCAGCGCAGTCTGAGCCGCGAGGTCGCGGTGAAGGTGATGCTCCGCGGAGCCGACGCGTCCTCGGGCGATCAGTCGCGTTTTCAGTTCGAAGCCGAAGCGGCCGCACGGCTCGATCATCCCAACATCGTGCCGATCTACGAAACCGGGTCCGTGGCGGGCTGGCGGTACTTCGGCATGAAATTGATCGAGGGCGCCACGCTCAGCACCGCCCTGGCGAAGGGGCCGATGGAACAGGTCGAGGCGGCGCGATTGGTGATGCGCGTCGCCCGGGCAATTCAGTACGCCCATGAGCATGGCGTGATTCATCGCGATTTGAAGCCGGCCAATATCCTGCTCGACGCGGCAGGACGGCCCTATGTGAGCGATTTCGGCCTGGCCAAACGCGAGGCGGCCGATCTGACGCTCACCACCACAGGGGCGATTCTCGGCACGCCCTCGTACATGGCGCCCGAGCAAGCCGGCGGGGGCCGTGGCGATGTCGGCCCGGCCGCCGACGTGTTTAGCTTGGGAGCGATTCTGTACGCCCTGCTCACTGGTCGACCGCCGTTTCAAGGTTCGTCGCCGGTGAACATCGTGATGGCTGTGTTGGAGCAGGACCCGTTGCCGCCCCGGTTGCTGGAACGAGGACTCGATCGCGACCTGGAAATGATTGTCTTGCGCTGTTTGCAGAAGCCCCCCGAGCTGCGTTATCGCTCGGCGGGCGCGCTGGCCGACGACCTGCAGGCCTATCTCACCGGCGATGACATCAGCGCCCGCAGCGGCAAGTTTTCGCACGTGCTGGCGCGAATCTTCCGCGAGACGCACCACGCCACCGTGCTGGAAAACTGGGGCATGCTCTGGATGTGGCATGCCGCGGTCTTGCTGGTGCTGTGCCTGGTGACCAACTGGCTCGACGTGCATCGCGACGACTGGCCCGCGACGAACCAGCACTGGCCCTATGTGGCGCTGTGGGGCGGGGGGCTGGCCATTTGGGCGCCCATCTTCTGGGCCCTGCGCCGCCGAGCCGGGCCCGTGACCGCGGTCGAACGGCAGATCGCGCACGCCTGGGGCGGCAGTATCGTGGCGGTCGTACTGCTGTTTGTCGTCGAGGCTTTCCTTGACTTGCCCGTGCTCACTCTCTCGCCCGTACTGGGACTGATTGCCGGGCTGGTGTTCACCGTCAAGGCGGGCATCCTCGCCGGGGCGTTTTACGTCCACGCCTTCGCCCTGTTCGCCTGCGGCATCATCATGGCCGCGATGCAGCACCTGGGGTGCCCCTACGGCGTTTCACTGTTCGGGCTTGTCGCGGCCGGCGTGTTTTTCGCGCCAGGATTGAAATATTACCGCCAAGGCAAGCAACGCCGCGCCGGCGCATGAAAAAGCCCCCGCCGAACTCGGCGAGGGCAATGTCGCAAACTAGGCTTTGTTGCGAGCGAGCGACCTAGCGCCCATTGCTAGCTTGGGGGTAGTAACCTAGCGTGTTTTGGAACACTGCCGCGTGGCCCGTGGGGGCTATCTGATCCGAACCCTGTGGGTCGAATGGCGGCTTCGCGGCCATCGAATTGAGCTGATGCTGGAACCGCGCGTTCTGAGCTTGCTGCCGCTGATCCATTTGCTGCTGAGCCATTTGGGGTCGAACTTGGGTGTAGTAGGTGTCCGCCGTGGAGGAGAACGGCGAGGACAGGCTCAAATACGGAGTGACTGACGGACCGGAATTCGCATTGATGAACGGCTTATTCGCGGGACGGGTCGGGGGCCGATAAGCGCTGGCCAGTTGCGATTTCAGCTGCTGGTTGACCGGCGAGTAGAGGCCCGCATTGATGTTCAGTCCCTGATTGATGATCCGGCTGTATTGTGCGCCCGCTGTATACTGTCGGGTCGAGTTGCCGTAATTCAAATTGCCCAGCTGCTGCGACGCGTAACTCGATTGGGCCTGCGCTTGGAGGCCAGTCAGCAGTGCGAGCAGCAGACTGAACACAAAGGAGCGAATTAACATGGTTGAGACTCCTCAAGCGGTCATCGAACGGGGCGCCCGCCGCGGGGAAACTGGCGACGAAGTGGAATGCCTGATCTCTGCCTTCATTTTAGACAAACCCCGCGACAGAACCAAATGTTTCTCGTCAGTTCCGCATATTGTTTGCGGCGTTACGATCGCTACAAACCGCAGGGGGACGCCGCGGGCTTGCACGTGACAGCGGTTTTCGCCCGCTAAGCGAGCGGCGCGGAAGTGACGCGGCGATCGCGGGCGGCAAGCGAATCTTGGGCCAAATTGACCCAGGCGTCGTTCTCCAGGTACCACGCCACGGTGGACGCCAGCCCCGCGGGGAGCTCGATTTGCGGTCGCCAGGCCAATGCCGTGCGAGTATGGCTGGCGTCGATCGCGTACCGACGATCGTGCCCCGGCCGGTCTGTCGCCACGGTGATCAATTCCCGCCTCTTCCGCCCGTCGCCGCGTATCCGATCGACCTCTTCGCAAATCGCTGCGACGATCGCAAGATTGGGGTGGCTGCGGCCGCTGCCAATGAGGTAGCGCTCCCCAAGCGTCCCCCGGGCGGCCGCCGCACGGATCGCGCGACAGCCGTCCTCCACGTGAATCCAATCGCGCTGATGGAGACCGTCGCCGTACACCGGCAACGACTCGCCGTGATCCGCCAACAAGATCATCTTGGGGATCAACTTCTCGGGCAACTGCCGCGGCCCGTAGTGATTGCCCGGATTCAGCGTCACCACCGGCAATCCATAGGTGTGGGCGAAGGCCCGCGCCAGTTGCTCGCCCGCAGCTTTGGACGCGGAGTAGGGCGAGTTCGGCAGCAAAGGACTGCTGGCGGTGAACAATTCCGACTCGGCGGCGGAGCCGAACACCTCGTCGGTCGAAACATGCACGAAGCGAAACGCCGCCTGTCGGTCCGCCGGCAGATCGCGCCAGTAGCGCGTCGCCGCTTCCAATAGCACGGCGGTCCCCAGGACGTTCGTCCGGACGAATCCGAGCGGTTCGCCGATCGAGCGATCCACGTGCGACTCGGCTGCCAGATGCAAAACAGCGCGCGGCTGCCGGTCGGCGAAAACCTCTTTCACGAGGGCCTCGTCGGCAACGTCGCCGACGACCAACTGATGCCGTGGATTCTCGCGGACGTCGCCCAACGATTCCGGCAGCCCGGCGTAGGTGAGTGCATCGAGCGTGACGACGTCATCGCTCTGGTCGTCGAGCCACTGGCGCACAAGGTTGCTGCCAATGAAGCCGGCGCCGCCGGTAATCAGGACTGTGGCCGCGCGATTCGCCATGGCGCCAGTCTAATCGAGGTGCGACGTCCGCAGAAGGATGCCGTGACGCGCCCAGCCGCGGCCAATGCCTGACGGCCCGAAAACGTCACCAATCCAACTCGCGAGCAGGTCGCCGGGCCCTGTTTTTTTCGACGCTGGTGATTCGTCCGGCCGAAACGTGGATGACCCGGTCGGCCATCTCGGCGATGACGGCGTTGTGAGTGATGACGGCGGTCGTTGTGTTCAAGGCGGCGTTAATTCGCTCAATCGCCTCCAACACCAAGATGCCCGTTTGCACGTCCAGGGCGCCGGTGGGCTCGTCGCATAGCAGCACGTCGGGCTGTTTGGCCACGGCGCGGGCAATGGCCACCCGCTGTTGCTCGCCCCCCGAGAGTTGCGCCGGGAAATGGTCCAGCCGCTCGCCCAGATTCACCATCCGCAACGCCTCGACGGGATCCATCGGATTGCGCGCAATCTCGGTGATCAGGCTAACGTTCTCCACAGCCGTGAGGCTGGGTATGAGGTTGTAAAACTGAAAGACGAACCCGACGTGGTCGCGGCGATAGCGAGTGAGCGCAGCGTCATCGAATTCGGTCAGTTCGCGATCGCGATAATGCACCGAGCCGGACGTGGGAGAGTCGAGCCCGCCGAGAATATTCAACAGCGTGCTCTTGCCGCTGCCGGAAGCTCCCAACAGCACGACGAACTCGCCCGCGTAGAGGTCCAGGTCGATGCCGCGCAAGGCATGCACGTCGACCTCGCCCATGTGATAGACTTTTGTGACGCCCCGCGCGGCAAACACGCTGGTCGGCTCAGCCGAGGGAACGACGGACATGGGCGCACGGCGGGGAAGGCGGAGTCGAAACACGAAGCTTTTGCTGGCTTTCAAATATGACGGTCAGCCTGCGGCGCCGTCAAATGAACGCGATCGGTGCGAATTTGCCCGCCGGCCGTGCGAAGCATAAAAAACACGGTGCCACGACTCTTGCGCAGGCATTCCACGCGATTTCACGAGCTTTTCACAATGAACCGACTTTGCACGGCCCTCGTCACCGCAGCGACGCTATGCCTCGCTCAGCAAGCGACCCGCGCCGGCGGCGGTCCCGAGAACGTCTTTCTGATCGTCAATCCCAATAGCGCCGATTCGCTGGAGATCGCGAACGAATACGTCGCCATGCGGGGCATTCCCACGGGCAATGTGTTTTATCTGCCCTGGGCGCCGCAGGCCTGGCGGACAATGGGCGCTGACTTTCGCGACAAGATGCTTAAACCGATCCTCCAGGAAATCGACAAGCGGAAGCTCGCCGGGCAAATCGACAACCTGGTCTACAGTTCCAACTTCCCCTGGCAAATCGACTTTCGCGACCTGCACGTCGCTAAGGAGGGTCGCTCGCCGGATATTCCCGTCGCATCGCTCACCGGCGCGAGTTACCTCTACCAATTCGTGCTATCGAACGACCGAAGAATCGCCGCGCTGAACAATAACTTCTACTTCGCCCAGGCGACCGCTGGCGTCACCAAGTCGCAAGCCTTTCATGGTCGCGTCGGCTGGAGCCCCGCAGCCAAGCCGGATGACAAGGGGATTCACTATCTCATGTCGACTGTGCTGGGCGTCACGACCGGTGCGGGGACGACGGTGGACGAAACGGTCCACTACCTGCGCCGTGCGGCGAACGCTGACGGCACGCGTCCCCAAGGCGGCTTCTATTACATGGTCAACGGAAAAAACCCGCGTTCAACGGCGCGGCACGACGGCTTCGCCGCCGCAGTTGCCGAACTCGAAGCACTCGGCCAAAACGCAGTCATCGTCAACGGGATCGTCCCCAAAGGGCAACGCGCGGTGCTGGGCATTACCTGCGGTGCGCCCCAGGCGCCGCTGGCCGGCTCGAACAGCACCCTGCAGCCTGGCGCCCTGGTTGACAATCTCACCAGCGCCGGCGGGCAGCTGACGGCCCGCAAAAACGGAACCGGACAAACGCCGCTGACCGATTACTTGAAGTACGGCGCCGCGGGGGCCTCCGGCACGGTCGTCGAACCCTTCGCGATTCGGCAGAAATTCCCCTCGCCTGACCTGCACGTCCATTACGCCCGCGGATGCTGCCTGTCCGAGTCGTTCTATCAAGCCGTGCAGGGGCCCTACCAACTGCTCATCGCGGGCGACCCGCTTTGCCAACCGTGGGCCGTACCTGGCGAGGTCTCGCTCACGCTTCCAGGGCTTGGCGGCATGATTGATGGCGTGATTACGCTGGCGCCGCAGGTCGCCTATCCCGACCTACGGGCCGTGGGGCATCTTGAACTGTTTGTTGACGGCGTGCGCGTTGCCGCTGGCCGCGGCCTGGCGCCGCTGACGCTCGATACGACGAAGCTGCCGGACGGGCCGCATCAGCTCACCGTGGTGGCGGTCGACAACACGCCGATTGAGGTGCAAAGCCGCTGGTCGCAGGAGGTCATCGTGAAGAATGGCTCCGACGCGTTGCAAGTGACGGCGGCGGGCGGCCCACGGATTACCGGCGACGAGGCCGTGTTGGCCGTCGCCGGCACTCGCGACGCTGAGACAATTGTCACGCATAACGGCCGCGAGTTGGGCCGCGTCACGGGTCGCGAGGGCCAGTTGCGCATCAAGACCAGCCTGCTGGGGCCGGGGCCGGTGCAAATCGAGGCTCGCATCGAGGGTGACGAGCCGCTCGTATCGCGACCGCTGCACTTGCAGATCGCGCGAGAGCGATAAGGCGGGCCGAACTCGCGGACGCCGGGGCGAAGGAACCCGACGCGGCGTCACGCTGGCGCCGGTCGCAGCAACTGTCCGGCCCACCGTCGGTCAGGTTATGCGACGTTCGCCGAATGCACTGGCAGAGAGGGTTTCGGGATCGTTGACACGCCCCAAGGCGGGGATACGATGGACTTTACGCAGCGACGGACCTTGTCGTCGCCGGTCCCGTTCTCGCCTCGATAGGCCGCTCTCTGGACGACGCTGACGCCGCTCAGTCGCCCCCTGGGACCCCGCCAGGGGGTTCTTTACGGCATCGATGGCTGCGTTTTGTCGCGCAGCGAGCGCTCGATAGGACGTTCGATTCGGCCGAGGCGCTCGATCCCCGTCAAACCTGCCAATTTGCGTTGCTTCGCCCGCACGGCTGACTGGGGCGACGATCTGACACTACTCATCGAATTGCGGCTTCGCCACTTATGAAACGTTATCGCGTCAATTTCCCGTTGTTAATCGCCTTGGCGGTCGCCTTGGTGGTTGCGCTGCCTAGCTTCTATTTCTTGTGGCGCTTCCAGGTCGACCGCAACGCCGACCGGCTTCGAGATCTCGCCGACAAGGCGCTGGAGCAGGATAGCGAATTCGAAGCGCTCGACTACATGTACCGCTACATCGTCCTGCGCCCCGAAGACGTTGAAGGTTTGCGCGAAGCCACCGATTTGGCGTCCGACGTGGCGCACTCAGACGACGCCGACGACGAACAGAGGCAAATGGCGTTCGAAGTGCTGACTTTCGGCGTTGGCAAATCGACTGACCCGGGGGTCCGTCGCAATTATGTCGACGCCCTGGCGCCGATGGCCGCCATGGGGAGTACGGATTACGCCAAAATGGCGCTCCGTCATGTGAACGAGTTGATCGAGTCCGGCAATGCGGATGCCGAGCTCTATGCAGCCAAGGCGCAGATGGAGTGGACATTGCGCGACTACGCCGAGTTGGAAAAATTGGCGCGGCAGGCCATTGGCTACGACTCCAAGACCGATGAGTTCTCCACTGCCGACGCCATCGCCGCCGACCAACCGGAGATTTACCGCCTGTACGCCACCGTGCTGAAGTATCAGCGCGATCAGCCGGAACTCGCCGATCGGGTGATCGCGCGGATGACGGAAATGAACCCCGAGTCGGCCGATGCGTACTTGTGGTCGTACCGATTCAAGCTGTCCGATAGCGCGAAAGCCGAGCTTGAGGCGGATAAGTTGACGCGGCAAGCCCGCGAGGCGGGGAAGTCTGAAAAGGACGCTCAGGACGCAGGCGCTGGCCAGCTCGAACTCGCCGAAGCGAAGAAGCAAGAGGCGCTCCAGGATCTTGCGCGAGCGTACGAATTGTCGCCGGAGGACGCCGGCGTGCTGGAGGCCAAAGGCAACCAGGCCATCGCCGACTATCAGCAGGCAATCAAAGACGGCAAGACGGAGGAGGAAGCGGCGCCCCTGCTCGACGCCGCTGCGGAGTTCCTGGAACTGGGCGCTCGCAAGTACCCGCGAAATATCATGTTTGTGCTGCGAGCGGCGCAGGTCGAGACGATGCGCAAGAATCTTGACGGAGCTCTCGCGATCGTCACCCGAGGATTGGAGACCTTCGAGTTGCCGTCGCGCGGAGCGCTTGAAATCGCCAATATGCGCATCGATCTGCAAATGCAGCAGAACGACATGGACGCCGTCGAGAAGTCGATCGCGGAATTGCGCGACTTTGACAGCGCCTCCCTCCAGGCATTGGCCGACTTTCATCAAGCCCGCTTGGAAATGGTGCGCAAGGACTGGTCGAAAGCGGCCAGGATGCTTCGCGTTGCGAAGGTCCGTTTGATCGGGTTTCCCCAGCTCCAGGCAGCAGCCAGTTTCTACCAGGGGGTCGCCCACCAGCAATTGGGGCAACTCGACCTCGCCGCCGACGCCTTCGAGTGGGCCGTCTCGAAGGCCCCCGACAATCAACGGGCCGCCGAAGCGCTGGCCAATGTGCAACTGGTTCGCAAGCCGAGCGACGCGGGCGGCGGCGATCCCACGGGCTTGTCGGCGATTATCGCCCACGAATTGCAAAAACCCGTTGAGGAGCAGGACTGGGCTGCCGTCAATCGCAAGGTCGAGCAATACATGGAGCAGCGCGACCTCCCGATCACGCGACTGCTGGAGATGAAAGCGGAGATCCTCATTCGCCGCGCCTATGCGACGGACGATGAAGCGAAAAAGGCCGAAATCTTCCAGGAAGCACGGGATCTGATTCGGGACGCCTACCAAGTCGACAAAGAGAACATTCGCATCCGATTGTTGGCCATCCGGCTGCTGCAGTACGAACCCGGCAAGGGGCCGGCGGCCGCGTTGGCGCTGCTGGACAAGATGATCGCCGACCCGGACGTCGAAGACTCGCCGCCCATGCGATTGGTGCGGGCCGAGCTGCTCGCGGCCAACCATGACGACGACGTCGTCAATCAACTGCTCGCCGTGACCGCCGGGATCGACGCCTGGACCGCCGAGCAGCAAGCACAAGTCTATGCCGAAGTCGGCAAACGCCTCGCCCAAATGGGCGCGACGAAGGAGGCTCAGGAGAGCCTGGAGAAAGCCACTTCGCTGGTCGCCAATGATTTGCCGACGTGCAAATTGCTGTTCGACGTCGCGTTGCAGCGACGCGACGCGGCGGGAATTCAGCTGGCTCAAGATCGCATCAAGAAGATCCTGGGCAGCGAATCCGCCCCGGATTACGTCCTCGCAGAGGTGCGACGACGCCTGTCACTCTACGAATTGAACGAATTGAGCAAGGCGGATCTCGACGAGGCGGAAGCCATGCTCGATGAAGCCCTCAAGATGCGCTCGACCTGGTCCGATCTCTGGGTGGCCAAGGGACAACTCGAGTTGGCGCTGCGAAGCGACGTCGAAGCGGCCTTGCGGGCGTTCGACAAGGCTTTGGAAACCGGCCGCGCCAATCCGGCCGCGTTACGCGTGCAGATTGGCCTGTTGTATGAACTTGGTCGCATGAACGAAGCGATGAGCAAAATGGAACTGCTCTCCGCCGAGTACCGCCCTGCCCTTCTGGGACGCACCGCGGCCGCGATTTACGCCGCCAACGGCCGCGTTGAGGAAGCGTACGAGGCTGCCAAGACCACCGCCGAAGGCAAACCGAACGACGCGGGGACCCAGCTGTGGTTTGCCGACATGGCGGTTCGCGCGGGCAAGTTCGACGATGCGGAGCAAGCGCTGCGCAAGGCGGTCAATCTCAACGCGTACGACCCCCAGGTGTGGTCGAAGCTGATCGGGCTCTACGCTCAAACGGAGCGATACGACGAACTCGAGTCGGTGCTTCGCGAAGCCCACCTGGCGCTCGACGAAGAGTTTCTGCCGCTGCTCAACGGCCGCTACTACGAGTTGCAGGGCCGCTGGCACGCGGCTGAGGACATTTATCTGTCTGCTTATCGCAATCAGCTGGACTCGCCCGCGATTGCCCAGCGCCTCGCCGAGTTCTACACGAATTGGCCGGCGTCTCAGGGCGGCGATCCGATGCGTGCGGCCCCCTACATCAACATGCTGTTGCGACAAGCAAACGAGGGCCAGCTCGAACAGAATAATCCGCTCGTGGCCTGGGCGCGCCGCCGCGCCGCACGCTTGCTTGCCACGCGCGGCGACTACGCTTCCGCCGTCAAAGCGGAAAGCATCCTGGAGCCGCTCGTCGCCGCCGACGATTCGTCCGTCGACGACGTGCGGGAACTCGCCCAAATCCTCAGCGTCCGACTTGATCCCGCGGCGCGGCAGCGGGCGATCAACTTGTGGCAGCGCATTAAGCAGTCCGGCCAATTGCGAACGTCCGAGGCGCTGTTGCTGGGCCGATTGATGTCGGATTCCGGTCGACGCGGCGACGCGCAACAGATGCTGGAAGACGTTATCGCGAAAAACAGCGACGACATGGATCTGATTCGCGGCTACGCGCTGCTGCTGATCGATCAGCGAGAATATTCCCGAGCGCGGCGTCAAATCGACTCGCTGGAGCGCAAGGGCGCGGAGCCCGGCGTGCTCGCCGAGTTGCAGCTGAGACTCGCGGCGCGCAGCGGCGATAAGGAAAAGACTCGCGAATTGTTGCAGGCGATGACCCCGGATCTGCGCCGCATGACCGAGCAACAACTCGCGACGTTGCCGCAGATTGCTGATCTGGCGAACGAGTTGGGCGACCACGAATTCGCCCTCCGGCTCTATTCCGAGTACGCACGCCGCGATCCCGCGGGTCAAATGGACTTCGCAAGAATGGCTGGCCTCTATGGCGACCCCGAGGAGTCCATTGAAATGCTCAAGCGGCTGTTCGCCGACAACATCGACGAGTCGTTGCGAGTGGCGCTGGAAATCATGCGGGCCCGTCGGCCGGAGGTCGGTGATGCACTGGACAGCGACATCGAACGATTGGTCCGGCGCGCGTTGTCGGACGACCCGGAGAATGCCCGCCGTCTCGTGCTGCAGGCGGAGATGCTCGAGATCGAAGAGAAATTCGACGAAAGCGCGGCGGCCTACGAGGCGTTGCTGCAGCGGAGCGACCTGCCGACGTTGGTGCGGGCCACTGCGCTCAACAATTTGGCGTTCCTGCTTGCACTCAAAGGCGAAAGCGCTCGGCTCGACGAATCGCTTGAGTACGTTAATCAGGCGGTCAAGCTGATCGGTCCGATTTCCGATATCCTCGACACGCGCGCCGTCGTGCAGACGGCCCGGGGCGAGTACGACGCGGCCGTCCAGGATATGCGGCAGGCGGTCCAAATTGGGCCGACCCCGAGCAAGTTCTTCCATTTGGCCCAGGCGGAAATGGGAGCCGGGCGCCAGGATGAGGCCCTGGAGGCGTGGCAGCAGGGCATCGACGAAGGACTTTCCCTCGATTCGGTGTCTCTGCTGGAACACGACGCCTTCGAGGAGTTTTCCAAGCAGATGCAGTCCCTGGGCGGCGCCGGTCCCAGCGCGTAGTTCGTCGCCGGCGGCTTCGGCGGCGCCAAGGTTCACATCTGTCCACGTCGATTATTCCAGTGCTGCGGGTCAAGTCGCCTCGATCCTGCCCCGCGGGGCGCGCGGAGTCGTTGTTGTCACGCGCCGGGGGGATTAAAATGCGGGGATACCCCGCCTTTGATCACGCCGCGCTGGCGCTTGGACTTTGCCAAGGCATTCGGAGCTGACAAAGCACTTGCCCCAAAACCTCTCGCCCGTCAGTGGGGAGTCTCTCAACATGAGTTTTACCTTGCATTCGTCAAATCGCCCTCGACTCCGCCGGGCGGTCCAGATGATCGCTTTGGGGGCGATGCTCGCCGTTGGCGCTGGCGAGCGCGCAGCCGCTCAAATGTCCGACGCCGGCATGGCCGCGTTTGGTCGCGGCATGAATGCTTACTTCTCGGGTCGCGCCGGCGAGGCCGAGCAACTGTTCTCCCAGGCGTTGGCCGTCGGGGCGAATGACCCGCGGGTTTACTACTTCCGCGGAGTCGCCCGCCTGCGTCAGGGCCGCCGCTACGAGGGGGAACAAGATCTGCAGATTGGCGCCGCGCTCGAGGCCGCCCGTCCCGGCGCCACTCGCAGCGTCAATCAAATCCTTGTTCGCGTGCAGGGCCCCGACCGTCTGCTGTTGGAACGCTACCGACGCGAAGCCCGCGCCGGCGTTGCCGAGCGCGCCGCGGTCGTCAGCCAGGCGCGCTACGAGCAGCGCGCACAGCGCGACGCCGTCGTGTTGCGCAAGCCAGTCGTGGTGGGCGTCGATCAGCTGCCTTCGGTGCAATTCCAATCCCCCGAATCGCTCGGCTTGCCCGCAGGCGCTGTGATTGTCGAAACGCAACCAGCCGCCACGATGCCCGCACCCGCTGCTCAGCCGGAATCGGTCGCCGGCCCGTCGGCGGCCGCTGCCGAAGCCGCGCCCGTCCCCACGCCGGCTGAACTCGCGGCGGACGACGAGGCGCTGGCCAACGACGAGGCTGCAGCCGATGCAGCGCCTGCCGTCGATCCCTTCGGCCCAGCTGCCGCTGTGGAATCTCCCGCCGCGGCGAGTCCGCCCGCTGAGACGCCCGCTGTCGCCGCCGAATCGACCCCGGCCGAGGAACCCGCTGCGGCGGTTGAGGCGCCGATGTCGGACGATCCTTTCGGTGCAGACGAGTCCGTCGCCGCTGACGATCCCTTTGGTGCGCAGCCAGACGCCGCCGCGGCGCCGCCTGCGGCGAGCGACGACCCGTTTGCCGCCGACGAGCCGATGACCGAAGCAGCAGCGGCCGCTGACGATCCCTTTGGCGGCGTCGGCGAAACGGCTGCCGAAGCTCCTGCTGACAAGCCGCTGGCGGACGAGCCCGTCGTCGCCGCACCGGCGGAAGAAATGACTCCCCCCGCCGCCGATCCGTTTGGGGCCGACAACGCGTCGGCCGCCGCGGCAACGCCCGCCGACGATCCGTTCGGCGGCGACGAACCGACGACCGAGGCCGCGTCAGCCGATCCGTTCGGGGCCGGCGAACCGGCCACTGCGGCGGAAGCTCCCGCCAGCGACGACCCGTTTGGCGCCAGCGAATCTGCCGCGGCGCCGGCCGAGGACGCGGCCAAGCCCACGAGCGACGATCCCTTCGGCGGCGATTCGCAGTCCGACGCGGCTGACGCCAGCGACGACCCGTTCTCCGCCGCACAGCCCATGGCCGATGCCGAGGCGAGCGATCCCTTTGGAGCCGATGATTCCACCGCAGCCGGCGCCGCCCCTCCGAGCGACGATCCCTTCGCCGAAGCGG
>JAGQOU010000163.1 GCA_020427145.1 Planctomycetales bacterium
CACTGGGGGCTCCCTGCGGTCGTCCGTAGCCGCCTTGACCGAGTTCAAACGGTATCACGACCCAGGAATTCATCGCCGAGCCAGGGGCGCACTGCGGCACAAGCCGCGCCGCCGCTCAGTGAGTATCGGCAATTACGCTCGCGGGCTTGTCCTGCTCTGCAATGCACTGCTAGCAGCCGGCGCGTCGGCGGGCGCCGGGGCGCCTGCGAATTCCCCCGACAGTCGCCGCCGCGAAGCCCGCCAACGCCAGCAGCCACGCTTGCGGCTCCGGCACGCTTGTCGTAACCGCCACCGCCGGGTGGCTGCCGAACTGCCGTTGCCAGAGCAGGAAATCGCCACCATCGGAGTCGTTGTCGCCGTCGGCGTCGCCGAGTTGATTGAGCTGGTAAGCGCCGCTCCAGATTGCCAGGTCCGTGGCGTCGACGTCGCCGTCGTGATCGAAGTCGGCCGAGAAGAACGGCGTGCTGACCACCTGCAACTGCACCGCGTTGGGCAGATAGTTGACGTGGAACGTCAATCCGGCCGGCATCCCCGAGATGTCGATGAGATTGAACATCCCCGAGACCGTATTGCCGGTGATGATGTTGAACGTGTTTCCGAGCGCGGGGACGAATCCTCCGTCGATATCGATGTTGAGGTAGCCGTCGAGCACCGCGTCGCCGCTCAGCACGAGCCGGTCAAACGCGTTCAGCGCCGTGCCGGTGAGTTCCACGAACAGTTGGCCGGTGCTTTCTTGTTGATAATCCAGCAGGTCGATGCGACCGATCGAGTCAAACCCGCCGGGCCGGAAGGTCCCTTGCATGTCTAGCAGCACGCCGATGTTGGCCAGGTTGTCGGCGACCAGGTGGCTGGCAGCGGGGATGACGAGCGCTCCAGCGCCGCCGAAAGCGGCCCCCGCGTCGATATTGATGTTGTTGTTTTCCAGCCGCAAGTTTTGGCCCAGCGTTGTGGTGCTTGCCGACTGGAACGTCAAGAAATGATTGACCGCCACTTTGATTGTCGACTGCTGAGTTGCGCCGATCACCGTCGAAACCGTTCCGCCGATGTCGGTGGAGCTCGTCGACTCGTACGTTGAGTCCTGAAGCTGAAGCGTCGAGCCCGGGTTGAAGTCCAGGGCGAAGCCGTTGCTGAAGACGCGACCGCCCGTGGTCGCCGAGACCGTGCCCGTGAACCCGAAGGTGGCGTTGTCGCGCAGTTCCAACACAGCGCCGGCGCCCTGGGCGCTCAGGGCGCCGTTGTTCCCGGCGCCGTCCCAATCGTTGTCGTTGGCGGCTGTTTGGAAAATCAGCGCAGCGCCGCCGTTGGCGGTCAGGTTCTTGTTGTTCACCACCCGCGAGGAGACGAGGCCGTTGCCGGAAATGCCCGCGGCGCCGTCATTGGTGATCGTCCCGCCCTTGAGCTCGCCGCCGTTGAGCGAGACGAAATTAGCCACGTTGGTGTTCCACGCAGAGGTCATGTCAAGCGTCCCCGTCGCGCCGAAAGTGCCGAGGGTGCCGACGTCGGTCACCGCGCCGTTGACGGTCAACGTGCCGTTCTCCGCCAAGAGAGAGGCCGTGCCGTCAAAGTCGACGGTGGCGCCAATCGTGCCAAACCCACGGAGCGTTCGCCCGGCGTTGGCAGCCAGAGTCCCTGGCCCGTTGATAGCGCCGCCCTCCAATTGATTGACCGTGGCCAAGAGATTGCCGCCGTTGAGTCTCAAGGTTCGCGCTGCGGCGATGTTGGCGTTGGAGCTGGCGCCAAACGTTAGCGGGGAGTCGGCCGCGGTGTTTCCGTTGACGCTGAGAATGGAGAGCGCCCCGCTGAAAATCAGCCGCGCGTCGCCGCCGAGCGTCGCCGTGCCGACGCCGGCGGTGTTTGCCGTCAGGGTGCGAGTCATTGTCCAACTCGGCACATTGTTGACGATGATCGCGGCGCCGCTGCCGCCGAGGTTGATTGGGTCGTCCACGTCGCCCGCATCGTCGGCGTCCCAGATCGTCGAGTTGATCGTGAAGGTGACGCCGTCATTAATGGTGTGCAAAGTTCCGGAGCCGATACCGTCCCAATCAAACGAAGTTGTGTTAACCACCGCATTGGCGGAAACGGTTGACGTCGAGTTGAAGCGAAACAATCCAGTTCCCGTCAACGTGGCAGGCGCTTCCAGCAGGCTGTTCACGCCCAGGCTCAGCGTGCCGTTCACGGTGACGTTGGCGCCGTTGAAGATCTTGGTCGTCGCCATGTCAGCTATCGCTCCTGACGCGATGACGACGTGCGACGAACTGCCAAATATCGCATTCGCGTTGACGTCTAGCGTGCCAGCGTTGACGTTCAACGTGCCCGTGACGGCAATCTCGTCGCCGCCGACGCTGGACGTTCCCGCGCCGTTCTTGTTAATTGTCCCGGCAGCTTGCCAGGAATTGATGGTGTTGTTGACCGCCAGATCGCCGCCGTCGTTGAGGTTGATCGTCCCTCCGAAGATGTTGTCGGTCGTGTCGACCTGATTCACATTGAGCGACAGGGATCCCGTTCCGTTGATGGTCGTCGGAGCCGTGCCGTTACCGTCCCAGTTGAAGTTGCCGGCCGCATCCGTGATTGTCATCGTTCCATTGACGATGGTGTGCGCGGTCAAATTCGTAGGGACGTAGCCTGCGGCCGTGGTGATGGAAGTCGTGCCGTTGAAAATCGCCGTGCCGCTGTTGGTGAACGAGCCGCCGGACATTGTGAAGTTGGCGTCGAGTTGCAGCGTGCCGTCGGTGTCCGCGACGCTGATCACGCCGCCGGTTTGGGTGAGCGTTCCGCCCTTGATGAAGGCCGTGTCGGCCGGCGCCCCGCCGAGGCCGCCCGTCGCGCCGTTATCGACGGTGATGGTTCCCAGGTCGAGCGTCCAGGCGCCGGACGAATCGAACGTCGAATTCTGAAACAGATTCATCGTGCCGCTAAAAGCGTCCGAAATTGGCACGTTAAGATCGAGCGTCTGATTGCGATTGACGTTCACCACGCCCGCTCCGCTGGTTCCATCCAGATCGACCCGGCCGCCGAGGCTCGAATCGTTGATTTGCAGCGTGCCGGCCGGGGGCGGCAGCAGAACGATCGATGCCCGCGACAAGGCGGTCAGCGTGCCGTCGTTCACTAGCAGCGTCGTGGCAAGAAGCGGCGCATCGGCAAACGTAATCACGCCGTTGCCCGCGAGCGTCCCGCCGGCGTTGACGTCCAGGAGGCTGGTTCCGACTTCTTCGTCCAGCGTGAGTGCGCCGCCGCGCAATTCCACCGTCCCGCCGGAGTTGATTGTCACGTTGTCGGCGTTGACGCTGCCCGCCGCGTCGCCGATGAGGAGATTCGTGCTGGCCCCCGCGAGCTGGACGAGCCCGTCGACCGTCAGATCAAAATCGTTGACCAGCAGGTCAATCCCCCCGGACATCGTCAGTCCGTTGATCGCGTTGTTCGATCCCAGGTTGACCGCGTTGGCGGTGTTGAAGACGGCTTCGTCGTCGGCGTCCGGCTCGTCCGCCGGGCTCCAGTTGGCGGTGCTGCCGGCGTCGACCCAGTCGGCGTTGCCGCCGATCCAGGTGCGGGGCGCCGAGACGGCGCGGGGCGAAGTCGTTCCGAAAATTGCGATGAACACGACGACGCTGCGAGCGCCGGCAAAGACAAACCGGGAAGCCATATTGCTCCTGAAGGGTGCGGGTGAACGTCGCGTCTGCGTCGACCCGGCAGGCGAGTCAGCATAGCAATACGACGCGGGGTGCAAATCTTGGTGTGATTACGGCATAGCATGGCTGCGGACCGGCGGCGCAGCGACGAACAAACGCCGCTCTTGCGCGACGAGACGGTGGTGCGCCGCGGCGAAGCGCCGCGACGAACGCCGGTGAAGAGCAAGAGCCAATTGACGCGGCCACGGGCGCTACGGCCAACCGCGCAAACCAACCTCCGGCGAAGAAAACGGCCGCATCCCGCGACCTAATGTCAGGGTCGCGGTCATCGCGGCCCCCAGCAGGCAAGCTGCCGTGAGTCTAGCCGCGGACTACCGCAACCGCAACGAGAATCTTTGCGTCGCCAAAAGAGCGTCGCCGGCCAGCCGCCCTGGGGCCCCCGCCTACTCGACCCGCCGTCGTTGGCAGGCGACTTGCCCATGCCGGAAGGCCGGAAGCCGCCGGCCAGCGGGCCGTAGGAGCACGATCGCGATCATCCCCAACGCCCACGACCCTGGCTCGGGGACGGCGGTCAAGCTGGCTTCGGGCGGAGCGCCGCTGCCCAGTTGTCGCTGCCAGGCAAGCAGGTCGCTGCCGTCGCTGGCGCCGTCGAGATTGGCGTCGCTGTTGGCGTTCCGGCCAAAGTCGCCCTCCCACTGCGTCAGATCGGCGCCGTCCACGTCGCCGTCCCCGTCGAAGTCGGCTGTGGGGCGAAACGTTCCTTGACCGAAGCTCACGTCGACGTCGACGCACCACACCGAGATGGCATGGTAGCCGTCGATTGTCGCGCCGGGGGGCAGATCAATTGTCAGCGGATACTGACTGCCGTCGAACACCTGCCCCAGCAATTGCGGGCCCACCGACAAGCCTGACGAGAACGCTGCTTTCGATTCGTCGGAGCCCAGGTAAAAGTACACGTCGAGCCCGCCGCCATCGTAGGTGAAGTTCTCGATGCGCAGCGTGTCGGCGTCCAGAATCGTCGCCGTCCCCGACACGTTGTGGTGCAGCGTAGCAAGATCGGCGCGCCAGCCGATCTCCGGCGAAGTCGCCAGCGCCAGCGGCGCGGCAGCCACGCCGGCCGTCAACGCCAGCAGCAATGCCAAGGGTCTCATGGTGGTCGTTCGCTTGCGGAATGAGGTCGGCGGCGCCGGCGATCGAGTTTGCCGGAGCTGTGAAAAAAAGCCGGCGCCCCGCTGCGCGAGTGCAGCGGGGCGCCGTGCGGCGAACCTCATTCTGACCGATCGGGCCGGATAACTCAAATTCGGCGCCTTGCGCCTGCCAATGCTGCGAGTGCGACCACGCACAACGCTGTCGTGGCCGGCTCCGGCACGGCGGCCAGCGTCGTCACGGCGGGCGCGCCGCTGCCGTACTGGCGTTGCCACTGCAAGAAATCAAAACCGTTGCTGTTGCCGTCGCTGTTGGCGTCGCTGTCGCCGTTGAGGCCGAAGTCGCCCTCCCACTGCGTCAGATCAGCGCCGTCCACGTCGCCGTCCATGTCAAAGTCGGCCGTGAACATCGGCGCGCTGATCACCTCCAACTGCACGTTGGTGGGATTGTACAACACGTCGAACAACAGTCCCGCGGGCATCGTCGCCGGTTGATTGACCGTGGCGAACGTGCCGGTTCGGCTGAGCGCCGTGAGGATCGTAAAGGTTTGGCCCAAGGCGGGCATGAAGCCGCCCAACAACGACAAGTCCAACGTGCCGTCGAGTTGGGCCGTGCTGGAAACCATCAGCGTGTCGACCAGCGAGGGGTTGATCCCCCCGAGTTCGATATCGAGGACGCCGGTGGCTCCTTGGAACAACGCGCCGACGGTGGCTTGCCCGGGCGAACTGCCGAGCACCATGGTGCCGTTGTTCTCGACCAGCACGTTGGCCGTCGCCCCGTCGAGCAGTCGCAATTGGGCTCCGCCGGCGTTGATCAGCGCGCCGCCGCCGCTGAAGTTGGCGCCAACGGGGATGACCGTGTTGGGCGTGTCGACGACCAAGTCGCCGGTGAGCGTCGTGTTGCTGCCGCTCTCGAACACCGTGGTCCCGCCAATGCGAATCGCCGAGGTCCCGGCGGTCGCGTTGACCGTGCCGCCGATGTCGGTCGCTTTGGTCGAGCGGTAGGCGCCGCCGTTGAGCGTGAGCGTCGACCCCGGTTCAAACTCCAGTTCGAACCCGTCGGCAAACACCGTGCCGCCGGCATCTGCTTGCACCGTACCGTTGAAGAGGAACGCGGCGTTGTCGTGCAAAACCAGTTCGCTGCCCGCCTGCGCAGTCAGCTTGCCGGTGTTGCCGAGGCCGTCGTAGTCGTTCGTCGGATTGTCGATTACCAACTGACCGCCTTGGGCGATGATTTCGCCCTCGTTGGCCACCGGGCTGAGCACCAAGCCGTGGCCCCGCAACGGCTGCGTCGTGATTCGCAGACCCCCGTTCTGAATCCGGCCGGAGTCCATGCGGACGCCGCCTTGGGACACGGACGTGTCGAACGTGTTGGTCGTCAGATCGAGCACGGCCGAGCCGCCGCTGGTGCCGAGCGTGCCGATGTCGATCACCGCGTTGTTGAGCGTCAGCAAGCCGCCCTCGGCCACGAGCTCCGAGGAGCCGTTGCCGTCCACGACCGTGTTGATGACGCCGTTGCCGTGCAGCGCCCGACTGCTGTCGAGGCTCAAGACGCCGGGGCCGTTGATGATGCCCCCCACCAGCATGTTGGGATTGGCCAGCGTCCCGCCGTTGAGCCGCAGCGGCGTGTCGGCCGCCACGCTGAGGATGTTCACCGTGCCGCCGATGTCGACGCGGGCGTTCAGGCGGATGTCGCCGTCGGCGTTCACCGTGCCGTTGAGTTGGGCCGCGTTGCCCGACAGCATGGTCGTCACGGCCGCGCCGTTGAGCAGGTTCATCACGCCGGAGGAGAGCAAAGCCCATTCGTCATTGGCGTTGGGCAGATTGACCGTGAGCGTGCCGAAGTTTCCGGCGTTGAGGTTGTCGATATCAAGCGTATCGCTGCCGGCGATCTTGTTTTGGCCGAACTTGAAGCCGTCGACGTTCATCACCACCTGGGCGTCGATGTTGATTATGTTGCCCACGATGTCGCTTGATTCGCCGTCGAGGTCCACGACGCCGGTATTCATGTTGAACGTCGTCGCTTCGTTGAAGTTGACCGTGGAATTGGTCACTAGCGTGCCGCCACCGGTGAACTCGGCGTCGGCCGTACCGTCGTCCAGCGCGTCCGTGTTGAAATCGACGACTGTGTTGAGCACCAGCATGGCGCCGGGCGCGATATCGACGTCGGCGTCGGAGTTGAAGTCGATCGTCGAGAGGATCCGCGAGACGCCAGTTCCCGCGACGTTCAGGTCGGAATCCAAAGAGTTCATGTCGTCTCCAATGTCCAGCGGCTCGCCCTGCCAGCGCGCCTCGACGCCGGTTGTGTTGTTCAGGTTGAGCTGCCCGTCCATGAC
>JAGQOU010000164.1 GCA_020427145.1 Planctomycetales bacterium
ATGGCGCCGACTTTCTGACGTGGCAGCGCAACTTTGGCATCGACGACGGAACGGCCCTCATGGTCGACGGCGACGCGAATGGCGATGGAAACGTGAACGATGCCGACTTGACTGTATGGCAATCGCAATTCGGCACGTCGCCGGCAACTTCGGTCGTGTCCGCAGTGCCCGAGCCGACGACGTTAGCCTTGGCCCTGGGCGGACTGACTCTTGTGCTCGCCGGCCGCGCCCGGCGACGAACCACCTAACACAGAAGGTGTTTTATGATTGCAGAGATTGTCGACCCGATGGACCATGGGCGACGTCGCCGAGCGTTTACGCTTGTCGAACTGCTGGTGGTGATCGCGATTATCGGCGTGCTCGTCGCCCTGTTGCTGCCTGCGGTGCAGGCGGCGCGTGAGGCGGCCCGCCGCATGCAGTGCTCCAACAATCTGAAGCAACAGGGCCTAGCGGCCCAGAATTACGCTGGCTCGAACCGCGACACGCTGCCCGTGGGATACGAGGGCGAGACGGGACGCCCGGGCGTCAATTTCAGCAAGCTCCATCTTTTCACCGAGCTGTTGCCCTACATGGAGCAAGAGCCGCTGTTCGACCAGATCAACTTCAACTACACCGGCGCGCCCTGGGACAACGAGCCTGCCAAGGACGTCGTGGTGTCGGCGTATCTCTGCCCCAGCTGGACAGATCCCGCCGTCATGACTGGTGCGCTCTACGATTATCAAAATGGTGCGCTCGTAACGTACAGCGGCGTCGGCGGCGCGCTGGTCGACGGCATGAGTCTGAGCGATCCGGAGTTCGTCGTCAGCTCGGGGTACGGCGTGATTCCCAAGAACGGAGCGTTTCAGGCCGAGATTCTGCAGGGCGCTGCCGCAACCGGCGGAACCGGCGGTACGCGGCCTGGCGGCTCCGCGGCGCAGACGTTCAAGGGGCGCCCCGTGAAGTTCTCCGAGATTACCGACGGTCAAAGCAACACGCTCTTGGTCGGCGAGTTTGTGCATCGCGATCTTGTGGCCTCCACGGGAGCTTGGGACGAGCCGCCGGGCAACGTTCGGCCTTGGTATTTGGGAGGCTTCCAGAATGCGCCCTACTCGTTTAAGGTGGTCGAGTTCACCCCGAACACCCAAATCAATCGCGACCAGGGCGTCCAATTCAACCACCTTCCCTTTGGAAGTCGGCACCCGGGCATCACGCAATTTGCATATATCGACGGAAGCGTTCACCCGTTGTCCGACGACATTGATCGCCAAACCTACCATGCTCTGGCCACAGCCAACGCCGGCGACTTGATCAATGGAAGTCTTTAACCGTCTCGTCGCCGTTCGCCGGAATCTCTGGTCGTTGCTGCTCGCGGTGCTGGCGATCGGTTCCAGCGGATGCGATTCGGGACCCGAAACGGCCATTGTTACGGGCAAGGTCTCGTTTCGCGGCAAGCCGCTGCATTACGGCACGGTGATGTTCCAGCATGAAGCCGGCGGGCAGCCGGCAATCGGCACGATCCAATCCGATGGAAGTTTTCAACTCGCGACCCCGGGCGTCGGCGAGGGGGTTCGGGTTGGGCCGCAGTTGGTGCGCATCACGTCGTTCGAGGGCAACGACCCCAACAATCCCAAGAAGCTGGGATCGGGCGAGCCCGTGTTGGGACGGACGCTTATCCCGACTAAGTACTCGTCGTTTGGCGCCAGCGGGCTTTCGGTCGAAGTGAAGCCAGGCGAGCCCCAATCATTCGAGTTTGACCTGACGCCGTGACCGCCGCTCGTCAGCAGCGCCGCATGGGGCGGTCAATGCGTATCGATGCGCCCCGTTGCGCTCCGCGGCGGTCTGGGTGAGCTTTCATCACCGGCCAACGTGAATGGCAGTGCGGCGTCGATCCGGCTCTACTGCGCAGCGCAACGCGGCATCAAGAGTTCCATGGCCGCGACTTGTGAGCGATCGATTCGCGGAATTGCTCCCAGAAGCCCGAGTCGCCCTCGTCTCGATTTGCCGACTGTCTTCGCGTTCGCGCGCCGCGATCTCGATTGACGGGACGGTCGTCCCCGTCGTTTCGCTGGAAGATGGCATCGGCTGCGGTATCTGAGCGTCGGGCAAGCGTGGCCGTTGCCGGCGCGGCGTGCGCGACGGGCGCCGCCATCAATGCCGGGGACGCTTGTTCCATGCGGTTGGCCGACCAACTCGCCAGACCCAAAAGAGCGAATGCCTCGTCCGTCGCTGCCGCGGACGCGGACCCGCTGTTGGCGGCGGCGGGGTCAATGCCATCGTCAGCGGCGACCAGGGCGGCGGCAAACGCGCTGCTGCTGCTGGAGACCTGGCTCAGAGCGACATCGCCAAAGTGCTCGCTCCACACGGCCAGATCGGGGGCGTCGACGCGGCCGCTGCCGTCGCCGTCGGCCTGTTGGTACACGGCCGTTGGCTGACCGAATTGGCGTTGCCAGGCGAGGAAGTCGGCGCCCCCGACCGACCCGTTGAGGTCGTAGTCGCCCGCGAGCGCCGGCACGTAGGTCAACTCGGAGATCTCCGTGGGGGACAGGGCCCGCCCGTAGATGCGGAAATCGTCCAGGGAACCGTTGTACGTCGGATCGGAAGAAAACTGGCTGTCGCCGAGGTAGTTGGCGGCGGTGTTTCCCAAGTTGGAGGGATCCAGCGTGACGCCGGAGTTGCTGCCGCGCTGCACGCCGTTGATGTACAGCCGGGCGGTATTGCCGCTGAGGGTGATCGCGACATGGGTCCAGACGCCGACGGGGATGGTCACCGAACTGTCGATCCCCTGCTCGGTGACGCTGGGGGTGCGGATTGCAAAGCGGGGGCGGCCGGTGATCGACGACCGCGGCGTGAAGAACATGTAGTTGGTCGTGTTGTCGCCGAAGTCGAAGATGCGCGCCCAGTTGTCAAGGCTGGCAGGATTGATCCAGGCGGCGACGGTGAAGTCGTCCAGCTGGCTGACAATCCCCGCAGGGAGCGTGGCGTAACCGCCAGCGAGATTCAGGGCGTTGTTTGCCTTGCCGGCGCCGAAGCTGTACGCTCCGGTCAAGTTGGCCGTATTGTCGCCGCCGGACGAATCGGCCAGCGTCGACCCGCCGGTTTCGTCGGCCTGGTAGCGCGCGATAAAGTCACGGCGGCTGACGGTCACCTCGCTTGTGACGCTGTTGCCATCGAGGTCCGCAATCGTGACTTGGAAATCATAGTCGCCCAGCGCGCCAAGCGTTGCCGTGGTGTTCTTGGCGGCATTCGTGCCGTTTGCCGAGAAGTTCACCGACGCCGGAGGAGCGCCCAGCACGGACCAGGTGTAGGTCAGACTGGATTCGCCGCCGTCGTCGTTCCCCAGCACGCTCAAGTCGACAGAGGCGTCGGAAGTGATCGTTGATGATGCGCCGGCCGGGGTCACGACATAGGGCGTCGGTCCCAGTACGAGCACTGTGGCCGTACCCGTCACGCCGCCGCTCGCGGCGGTGATGGTGTCGAGGGCGGAAGTGAGCTGCGCGCTAAAATGTCCTTGCTGGTCGATCGTGCCGCCGGTTGTAGAGAAATCGATGTTTGCAGCAATCGGGTTGCCGAATTGGTCTTTGGCCAAAGCGGTGAAGTTGATCTGGGCGCCAACGCTCACCGTGGAACTCGCGGGGGTGAGTGTAATCGTCTGCACGTACGGCGCATTGGTCAGGCTGGCCGTCGGCGTCAGGTCGATCGCGTCGTACACCACGTTGGGGCTGAGGAATCCGGACCCGGAACTTCCGCTCACTACGGGCAGATCGATGATGTTCGTGCCCGCGACCAGCGCGCTGGCCGGGATGTTGTACGTGTAGAGCTGATTCGGACCGCGATACGTACCGCGCGTGATGCCGCGGCTGTGCAGGTTCGTGCTGGCTGCGGGAATGGAACTGGTCCAGGCGTACGCCTGCCCGGCGTTCACGGTGATGCGGTTTCGGCCTCCCGAGAAGCCGAGAGTGATGCCGATTCGCAACGTCTGGGCCTGGGCCGCCTGGGCGGCGGTGAGCGTGAATGTGATCCGCTGGCCGTTGTTCACGTCGATAAACTGGGCCATCGGCCAATCGGCGTCGGTGTTGACCCCGACGACGAAGTTCGAGTCGACCCAGGGGCTCATCCGCACGTCGGACGGGTGCATCAGGGCGATCTTGTCGGCGTTGAGGAACCCAGCAGGCGTGCCGTCCCACGTGCCGATCCGCCAGATCGACGTTGGCGTGTAGTAGGTGTTGGCGATGTCGACGAGCAGGTTCTCCAGCGGCTCGATGGTCACCGTGCGCGTGCCGACCTCCAATTCCTGGTCGTACATCGTCATCGTGTACGTACCCGCCTGCACGCCCTCGATGCTGTAGGCGCCGGTCGTGGCGTCGGCGACGCCCCAGTATTGCGCGTCGGCGTTGCTGAGCCCGATCACGGTCTGATGCCCGGGAACCATGCCGGTGGCGACGCCGCTGACGCTGCCGCGCTCGGTGGCGCTGATCCAGCCCGAGATGCCCAGCGGCTCCATCCAGGAGTAATCGGGTTCGACCGGCAGCGAGCCGTCGGTGATTTGCAGCGCATACGGTCCCTGCAACCCGAAGCGGTAGGGCTCGGTCTGCGTGTGCCCGCTGAACACCACGTTGTAGAGCTCGGTCGCGCCGCCGGTGGTCTGGAAGTCGATGTCTTTGAAGAACGGACCGCCGGCGCTGTGTTCGCGGTTGCCCATGAACATCCACGCGCCGACGTCGATACTGCCGGATGCGCCTGTGACGCCGTGATACTCGTTCTCGATCATCCGTCGGTCGTTGTAATACTTGGACCGCGTCGTGCCGTCGGCCAGATAGAAGACGTCGGACCCCTCGACGGCGCCGATATTGCCGTCAATGTTGGACGGCTCCTCGATATTGGTGAACACGCCGCGACTGAGATAGGCGAGAAACCGCCCTTCGCCCGCGGTGTTGACGGCGCCGTCAACGTCGGAGGCCATGTAAATGTTGTTATCGCCGTTGCGAACCCCGTAGTACTGGATGATCCCGTTGGCGGAGTCGTCGCACTTGACGAGGATATACGAATTGCTCGCGCCAATCGTGTACGTGATCGTCGTCCCGCTGCCCAAACCCTGCTCGTAGTGCGAGTAGCGGCTGGTCGCCGAGTAGGGGGCCAGCAACTCGGCGCCCTTGTACTCGATCGACGACAGGTCGCCGAGATGGATCGTGCTGCTGAGGCTGCCGCCCTTGATCACCGCGAACGTCAGGTCGGCCCCGTTGTCAATGACGTACGTCGACTGCCCCGTGGGGGTGAAGCCGGCGGTGACGCCGAAAGCCAGCAACCGGCGCGATTCCAAGCTCTCATATTTCAATTGCCGAGCAAAGCGCGGGCGTTTTCCCTGGCGATGAGTCAACATTCGTCCCATAGTTGCGTTCGATCGAGAGGTCTCAGAAGTGATGCTTGACAAGTGCCGGCCTTGCGCCGCGTCAAGCTGCGGGCCCGATCCATTCTACCCACGACGGCGCCGGTCCGACCCTCGCGCGGCAGCGAACTTTGCGCAAGACAGGGCTCTTTTTTTGCAGAAATCCCCCGCGATCGACCCGCGGCGAGCGGTCGGTTCGCTGCGAGGGATGCACGCGACGGACAATTCGCCGGGGCCGGAACAGTTCAAGCGTCGTGGAGTACCGCGGGCCCGCGCCTAGCCGGGACGCACGACCTCGACCCAATGCTTCGCGTCGACGCCGAGAAAATCCTTCAACTGGTGGCGACACGAAATCCCGCAGGCGACGATCGTCTCGCCGCGAGCGGCGGCTTCGCGGACCGCCGGAAATAGGCGATCTTCGCCGATCTTCTCCGACAGGTCGTAGTGTTCGTAGCCAAACGAGCCGGCCATGCCGCAGCAGCCGCTGTCCACCTCGCAGCATTCGACGCCGGACATCTTCCCGAACTGGCGTTTGATGGCGCCCGTGCCGTAGAGGGCTTTCTGATGGCAATGACCGTGGAGCAGAATTCGCGGCTGGTCGCTTGCCAGGGGGACGCCCTGGCGGTCGAGAAAGACGTCGATCATCTGAACTTGAGCCGCGACGCGTGCGCCCAGTTCCGCGTCGTCGATCAAATCGGGCAGATCGTCGGTCAGGGCGGATGCGCAGGAAGGCTCAAGGCAAAGGATCGGCAATCCTTGTTGAGCAAACCGGTCGAGGTTGGCCAGCGTCTGAGCGCCGAGCGTCTTCGCTTCGTGCAGCAATCCCTGCGAGATTCTCGTGCGTTGGCAACAACCGGCGTTGGCCAGCAGAACCTGGTAACCCAGGCCTTCCAGCAGATCGACGGCGGCAACGCCGACATGCGGTTCCATGAAGCGTGCGTAGGTGTCGTCGAACAGCACGACGGCGCCGCGATCCGGGAGCGTCGCGGGTGCGTCGCGCTCGGCCAGGAGTTGCGCCAAGGTTTGCGGCGCGAACTGCGGTATGTGCCGTCGACGATCGATCTTGCCGAACCGTTCGAGGATCCGCCGCGCTCCGGGCAGCGACTGGAGCAGTTTGGGCGCCCAGGCCAGCGACCCGGCGAAACGCCGCGCCTGCTCCGGCAGGCGACCCACGATCTTCGCCGACAACGGAATCCCTCGCTGATCGTATCGAAGCTGAAGGGCGTCGGCCTTCATGCGCGACATGTCGACCGAATTGGGACATTCGCTCTTGCAGGCCTTGCAGGACAGACACAGCTGCAGGACGTCGTGTACGCCGTCGCCGCCCAACGCCTCCAGCGGCTGGCCGGGAAGCTGCCCTGACATGGCCAGTCGCAGGGCGTTGGCACGGCCGCGCGTCGAATCCTTTTCGTCGCGGGTGGCCATGTACGAGGGGCACATCGTACCGGCGCCGATCTTCCGGCACGCGCCCACGCCGTTGCATTGTTCCACAGCCAGGCGAAACCCGTCCTGCGAGCGGTAGTGAAACTCGGTCGGCACCGCGTCGGTGCGATACTGATCGCCGTAGCGCAGCGAGGTAGGATCGATCATCGACGGCGCATCGACGACCTTGCCCGGGTTCATCCGGTTCTCGGGATCGAACGCTCGTTTGACCTGCCGCAGGGCCTCGTACAGTTGCGGTCCGAACTGTCGGGGAACGAACTCGCCGCGCAGCTGGCCGTCGCCATGCTCGCCGGAGAACACGCCGCCGTAGTGCATCACCATGTCAAACGCGGCATCGGCAATCTGTTTCATCTTCTCGCGGTGGTCCGCGCGGTGCAGATCGAGCGCCGGTCGAAAGTGAATGACTCCGACCGAGGCGTGCGCGTACATGGAGAAGTCGACGGCCAGCTGCTCGCACACTCTCTCGAGTCGCTCGATGTATTCCGCCAGGTTCTCGACGGGGACGCACGCGTCTTCGACAAACGCCTGGCCTTTGACCGGGCCGCGGACGTTGGAGATCAGCCCGAGCCCCAACTTCCGCGTCTCCCAGACGTCCGCCTGCTTGCGCGGGTCCAGCATGGTCGGATGAGCGTACCCCGTGTCGCTGTTGCGCATCGCGGCGGCAAACGCCCGGACCTTCTCTTCGGCCTCGGCGGGCGTTTCCGCGAAGAATTCCGTGAGGAGTACGGCGGCCGGGTCGCCTTCGACCCACCCGGCCATGTCGCGGGTGGCGGGGTTGATGCGCGCTTCGCGCATGATCCCCCGGTCCAGCAACTCCACCGCGGAGGGGCCGTGTTCATTGATCGCGGGCACCGCCGCCAAGGCGTCGATCGCATTGGTGAAGTGAACGACGCACACGGCGGTCGCGTTGGGCAGCGGAACGAGCCGGATCTTCGCATCCAGGAGCGTCGCCAAAGTTCCTTCCGAGCCGACAATAAGATTCGACAGGTTCCATGGGCGCGTGCCGGCGTTGATGGCGGCGCGGGGACCAATGGGGCCCGTGTACCCCGCGCCGTCGACGAACTCGTCGAGGTTGTACCCGGCGACTCGTCGCATCACGCGCGGATACCGTGCGAGAATCTCACTGCGATTGTCGGTGACTATCTGTTCGATGCTTCGATACAACTCCGCTTCGCGACCGGCGCCCGCGGTCTTCGCTCGCCAGGCCGCCTCGTTGCATTCCTCGAAGTCGAGAACCTCTCCGTCGGCCAGCGCGACGCGACACGCCAAGGTATGGTCGATGGTCTTTCCGTAAACGATCGATCGCGTTCCGGACGAATTGTTGCCGATCATTCCGCCGACCGTCGCGCGACTGCTCGTGGCGGGGTCGGGCGCGAATTGCAACCCCAGCGGCTTGAGTTGCGCGTTGAGCTGATCGCGAACCACGCCGGGTTGCACGCGGGCCCAGCATTCGTCGACGTTGACCTCCAGGACCTGATTCATGTGCCGCGACGCGTCGAGCACCATGCCCCGGCCGAAGGTCTGTCCCGAGAGGGCTGTCGCGGCCCCGCGCGGCGTGACGGCAAGCCCGCTCTGCGACGCGACGCGCAACGCGGCGACCACGTCGTCTTCGTCCAGGGGCTCGACGACGCACTGCGGCGTCATTTGGTAGTGGCTGGCGTCCGTGGAGTAGATGCCGCGAATCACGGGGTCAAAGGAAACCTTGCCACGGACGGTTCTCTGGAGTTCCTGCCGAATCTCTTCAGGCAGCGACGTTTCTGTCGATGAATTCATAACGCTCCGATCCAAGCTCAAACAAGCCGACAACGCGTCGGCGAAGGCAACTCCGTCTCATGCCTGTTGCCCTGTCTGGCTATAACAGCGCGCCGGCCCTCTGGAAAGCCCCCGAGCGACCCCTTCGGAGATGACGCGGCGAGATCGACGGTCGCGAGTCCGCGGCGGCAGCGGGATTGGCACGGCGCACGGCAGGCCGATTTGGCGCCACTCGCGGGTCGCCCCGCCCTTCTTGGGCCGCGGGAGGCCGCATGGTCGGCGTCGGCAGGCCGTCGCAAAGGCATCGGCGATCAACCAGCCTGTGTTGCCCCCCTGCCCTATCGCATCGACGCCGCTAGTCTCTGTTGAACAGCAGGAAGACGCCCCCCTTGCCGGCGACCGCGACGTCCGTGCGGCCGTCGCCATTGAGATCACCGGTGCGGATCTGCAGTCCGATGCCGACCATGCCCTCGTTGATGACGGATTTCTTGAACGCTTTGTCCCGGGCGCTCCAGGAGTAGTACTGAATGCAGGGAGGCATGGCGGCGCCGGGGTCGCCTCCGTTGTGGGCTCGCACGCGTTTGCCGGTGATGAGATCCTCTTGCCCGTCCCCGTCCAGATCGGCCCAGGCCAGCGCGTGGGCTTGCGAGAACGAGTCGTCGATGACGTGCGTTTCCCACTCGGTCTTGCCCTCGCCTGTCGGCGGTAGTTGCCGCCACCATTGCAAACCAAAACCGTGGCCCGTGCCCCAGACAATGTCGTTCCGACCGTCGGCGTCCACATCCTTGATCAGCACGGGGAGACTGAAGTCGGTCGGCGGCCAGTCGGCGTGGAATTGCCAGCGCTGCGTGTATCGAAGTTCGTCCGCGGGACATTCGTACCAACCCGTGCCGCACACGATATCAAGCCGTCCGTCGCCATTGAGGTCGCCCACCCCCATCCCGTGGCCATTGCCTGTCTGACTGATTTCGATCCGTTGCATCATGGGCGCGTCGGTCGCAGGGTCTTCGGCCGAAGCCGCACTCTCGGAAGCGGCGAAGCGCCACAGATATTGCGGCGAGGGAGTCACCCAGGAATTGGCGATCCACTCGGGAACACCATCGCCGTCGAGGTCCTCCAGGATCTGTCCCTCATTGGCGTTGCATCCGAAATCGAACAGCAAATGTTTCTCCCACAGGTATCCCCGCGCGAGCTCCTCCCCGCCCGGGTTGCGGAACCAGTACACCTCGGGGGTCGTGAATCCGCCGGAAATGACGTCCATCCAACCGTCGCGGTCCACGTCGTAGGCGAAATCGCCGTTGCTCTGCGCGTACCCGTTCCAGTCGTCGATTGCACGCACGGGTCGGGGCAGGAACGCCGGAGCGGCGTACCAATTTCGCCCCGCGACGACGTCGAGCAGCCCGTCGTTGTTGAAGTCCGCCAAGGCAATTCCCTCGTTGGCGTCGACCGTCAGCGACTTGATTTCCCAGTGTTGCCTCCGGGGCGCCTGGTCGGGCTCCACCGCACGCGCGTGGGGAACCAACGCCAGCCAAGCCATCGCAACGCCAAACGGAATGAGGGATCGAGTTCGCATGATCTGTCGCGCCGACGATGGACTAGGAACGAAACCAACCCGGGGCGGAATTCCCGTGTCGCTACGGGGCAGCGAGTTTGTGCGCTCGGGCGAGCACCTCGTCGCCGGCGCCGACTTCAACAACCTGGCGCGCCGCTGCCTGGGCGGCCCCCGGGTCTCCCGCGGCAACCGCCTCGGCGATGTTGATGACCGCCTCGCTTGCCTGGGGGCCGAGTTTGTCGCTTGCCAGCTGCGAGGCGGCAAGTTCCAGCGACGTCTTCGACGGCGAGAGCTCCAGGATGCTCAGCGCCAACAGCCGTGCGTCGTCGCGATTGGCAATCTCCAGGGCGCGCCGGCACATGGCAATGCGTTCTTCTTCGCCGACATTCAGCTGCCGGGCAATCCGCAAGTAGCCGCGCAGCGCCCGGGCCGAGAAGGGATGATTCGAATTTGCCAGGTTCAAGAGAACCGGCGCGGCGTCGCTGGTGGGCCAGGCGCCCAACACGCGCGTCGCGTGGTCCTGCGTGTCGCGCTCGGGGGCCTGCGCGGCAACCGCCACCAACTCCAGCGACTGGGCGCCCCCAATCGCTCTGAGCATGTCGAGCAAGATTCCACGCTCGGGCGTGGGCCACGTCTTGAGCCGTTCGGCCACGGTCGTTGCCGCGGCGTTGCGATCAGCAACCCGCGTCGCCGCCGCGATCGCTGCCAGCCGCGCGAGTTCCTTTTCTTCGGGCGTGTGCGCGTTGGCGACAAGATCGAGCAGCCCAGCCAGCATTTCGCCTGGAGCGAGCCGGCGGGTCGCTTCGAGCGCCGCGG
>JAGQOU010000165.1 GCA_020427145.1 Planctomycetales bacterium
CGAGTTCAAACGGTATCACTACCCGGCCGCGCGCCGGTTTGCCAGTGCGCCCCGAGCCGGCTACATTCCACCTGCCCCCGGGCGGGTTGTCAGTCGTCTTTTACTCGCGGCGGCCGCCTCGTCATCGACCAACGGATCACGGACAACGGACCGCCGACCATTGACCGCCTCTTACGAACAACTCGGCTCGTTCTATTTGGGCCGCAAGCACGATCTGGCCGCCGGGACGACCTCGGCCGACGATGTGCTGTACGACAGCAAGGACCTGTGCACCCATGCCGTGTGCGTCGGCATGACCGGCAGCGGCAAGACGGGCTTGTGCCTGTCGCTGCTGGAAGAGGCGGGGCTCGACGGCATCCCCGCGATTGCCATCGACCCCAAGGGCGACCTCGGCAATTTGTTGCTGACGTTCCCGGAGTTGCGACCTGCGGACTTTCGCCCCTGGATTGACGAGAGCGTGGCGGCTCGCAAGGGCGTCAGCCCCGACGACTACGCCGCCCAAACCGCGAAGCTGTGGCGCGACGGCCTGGCAAAATGGGACGAAGACGGCGAACGGATCGGCCGCTACAACGCCGCGGTCGACAAGGTGATCTATACTCCCGGCTCCACTGCGGGCGTGCCGCTGACGATTCTCAAGTCGTTCAACGCCCCGCCGCAAGCCGTGCTCGACGATGGCGACGCGTACCGCGACCGCGTGCAGTCGGCCGCCTCGGGCGTGCTGGCGCTGTTGGGCATCAACGCCGACCCGGTGAAGAGTCGTGAACACATTCTGCTCTCCAACGTGTTGGACCACGCCTGGCGCGCCGGCCGCGATCTCGACCTCGCGGCGCTGATCCACGAGATCCAACAACCGCCGTTCAAACGCGTCGGCGTCGTGGACCTCGACACCTTCTTCCCGGCCAGCGATCGCCTGGAACTGGGGATGCAGCTGAACAACCTGCTGGCGTCCCCGTCATTCGCCAGTTGGATGGAGGGCGAGCCGTTGGACGTGCAGCGGCTGCTGTACACGCCCGAGGGCCGACCGCGGCTGGCGATCATGTCGATCGCCCATCTGGGTGACAGCGAGCGGATGTTCTTTGTGACCATCCTGCTCAACGAGATTCTCTCCTGGATGCGCACCCAGCCAGGCACCGGCAGCCTGCGGGCGCTGCTGTACATGGACGAGGTGTTTGGCTACTTCCCGCCGGTGGGCGAGCCCCCCTCCAAGCGACCGATGCTCACGCTGCTGAAGCAAGCCCGGGCGTACGGCCTGGGGTGTGTGCTGGCGACGCAGAACCCCGTGGACCTCGACTACAAGGGACTGTCCAACGCAGGCACCTGGTTCTTGGGCCGGTTGCAGACCGAGCGCGACAAGGCCCGGGTGATCGAGGGGCTCGAAGGCGCCTCGGCCGAGGCGGGCGCGGGGTTCGACCGGAGCAAAATGGAGGCGACGCTCGCGGCGCTGGGTAACCGCAAGTTTCTCATGAACAACGTCCACGACAACGCCCCCACCGTGTTTGAAACCCGTTGGGCCATGTCGTACCTCGCTGGGCCGCTCACGCGCACTCACATCTCGCGGTTGATGGCGGACCGCAAGCACGCGGCGGCAGCCGCTTTAGCGGCCCCGCAGGCCGATGCCGAGAATCCCACCCCCGACGCCGCCGAGGCGGCGACCGCCGCGCAATCCGTCCGCGCGTCGCTTGCCGGCGCCCGCCCCGTTCTCTCCGCCGACGTGCCGCAGCGGTTTTGGCCCGTGAGCGAATCGCCGCCGCCGGGCGCGACGCTCGCCTATCGCCCCGCCTTGGTCGGCTCCGGCCGCATGCATTTCGTCAAGGCGAGCGACGACGTCGACGCGTGGCGCGAGTATGTCGCGTTGCAACCGATCCACGGCGACTTGCCCCGGCCGACGTGGAACTCCGCGATGGTGTTCGACACGGCGCCCCCGCTGGCCGAGAACCCGCACGGCGACGCCCGCTACGCCGACCTCCCCGGCGAGTTGGCTGACCCCAAGCTTTACAAGTCGTGGGCCGGCGATCTTGAAGATCGGCTGTACCAAACCGAGCGCTACGTCGGCTGGGAATGCGCGCAGCTGAAATCGCGCAGCGACCCCGGCGAGAGCGAGGGCGACTTCCGGATCCGCATGAGCCAGCTGGCCCGGGAACGCCGCGACCAGCAAAAAGAGCAAATTCGCGCGAAGCACGCCAAGACGCTCGCACGCGCCGAAGCCGATTTGGCGAAGGCCGAGACGAAGCTCGCCGAGCTGAAGTCGCGGTTCTGGAGCCGCGTGTGGGAGATGATCCTGCGCATCGTCGAGGTGGTGGCGATCAAGGCGTTTGGCGGCCGCACCCGCAAGCAACTCTACACCTCCAGCAGCGGCCGGCAGACGATGGAAGCCCGCAGCCGCACCGCGCGGGCGGAAGTCGAGGTCGAGGAAGCCCGGCAGAAGGTTCTGGCCGTGAAGGCGGACTGCGAACGCGAAGTGCTGCAGTTGGACGTCGATTTCGAGCCGACGAACCTCGCCCTTGAGCGGATTGAGGTCAGCCCCCGCAAGAGCGACATCGCGGTGGACCAGGTGGTGCTTGCATGGCTCCCCTGGTGGGTCGGCAGCGACGCGGGCGACCGCCCGGCGTATTGATGTGGCGCCGCGCTGCACCGCAGCCTCGCACCCAGCCGGCCAGCCGTGCGGGCCGAGATCGGCATGCACTCCCGGGCCGCGTGACCGTCCGTCCGGAAATGGCCCGATCCTGGCCGCCGGACCATCTCCGCCGCGCCCCGTGTGTCTCCCGGCGGTTGCGGGTAAGCTGGTACCTTTCACGCAGCGTGCTGACGCCGCGATGACTCCAAACCTGATCCGCCCAGAATCCCATGCGATCTGTCTTAATCGTCCTAGCAATTCTGACTCTCTGCGGCGGGTCGTTCCTTGGCTGCGGACTCAACGGCGCTGCCGAGTTGCAGGGAAAATGGATTGGCACGCCCGACAACGCCGCCGCGCAGGCCGAGCGCGAGGCGGCCAAATACAACGAGTTGGTCGCGGCGACCAATCCCGCCGACGCGGCCCAGGAGACCGAGCAGGACGGTCCGCGCCGCCCGGTGATGGTGACCGACTGGGAACACTACGACGTGACGGTGACGCTGGAGTTCCTCGACGCCCGGCGCGTCCGGCTGACCGCTGCTGGCGACGTTGCCGGCTCGCCGGTCGAAGGCGAGTGGAAGATTGTCGAATCGGGGCCCGCCGGCGTCGTGATCGAAGTCATCACTCCGGGCGATACGACCGGAGAACCCGACGGCGAGACGGCTCGCCCGGTGCGACGCCGGTTTGAGCTGGGACTCGATCGCCGCGAGAGCGGGCTCGTCGGTTTCACGTTCAACGAGGTTGGCGCCGACCGTCGCCTCGGCACGCTTTACTTCCACCGGGCCGAATAGCGGCGTCCCACCGGCGGCGAACCGCTGAGCGCCTCGCGCCAGCTGACGCTCTTTCCCCTATCACGTTTCGCTGCTAGCCCTCGCCCCCTGAGAAAAAGATCCCGTCATGAGCGAACGCGAACGTTGGATTGTTTACCCGCTGTTGTTCTTCGCCCTGGGCGCTGCGATTCGCGATAAGATTCTCAACTCCGTGGAATCCGACCAGATCGCGTGCGAGGAGCTCGATGCGAAAACAATTCGCTGCGAGGAGATCGTGGTGACCGATCCCCAGGGCCGCACCGCGGGGCTGGCCAAGCTGGGGTCGACGGCTCTCCAGCCGAACAATCCCGATAGCAAACGCGTCGGCCTGCTGGTGTTGACCGACACCGAGGGGACGGAGTTCTTCGGCCTCGCCGACGACGAGCTGTTCATGCGCCGGTTGCGGTGCGAGAATCTTGCGATCATGGATCCCCAGACGCCAGGCGGCGTGGTGGCCGCGTTAGGGGTGGGCGAGGTGACGCTCAACACGAACCCGCCGCAGACGCGTCGGGTCGGCGTCTTTCGGCTAAACAACCAGGTGACGGCCCAACTGCCCGGGGTGCCGGCGGTGGGAGCCTCGCCAGCCAGCCCAATCCCGGCCGCGACCCAGCCGCCCGCAGCGGCGCCAACGCCGCAGGAAGCGCAGGCGCCGCAAGAAGCGCCGACCGAGCCGACCCCCGCGTCGCAGTCCCCGCCGCCGACCCCCGCTGCCCCGCAACCGCGCTAAAAAAGCCAACGAACGCCTCCGCCTCACCCCTCGGGGAACCGAAAAGCAAAATTCTCCCGGCGAGCGGGGGGCGTAAGCCCTCTGTTGGATTGCTAAAACAGAGGGCCCACGCCCCCCGCTCGCCGCCATATCAAGTCTTCTGGTCCTGACGCGGCGAATT
>JAGQOU010000166.1 GCA_020427145.1 Planctomycetales bacterium
CGTCGGTCCTTCGGCCACGGCGCCGCTGTCGTTGGGCCCGCGCCACCGCGGCCAATCGGCGGCGTCGGCGGCTGGGGCGATCGCCAGCAGGACGATCGCTGCAATCAATCGCGATTTGGTCGCCGTGGACAGAGTTTCGTGGCGCAATTTGCGGTGCATTTCGTATCACCCTGGGGATCGTGGTATAGTCGGAGAAGACCCCCCGCGGCCCGGCGGGCTGCTGGGCGCCGGGCGGGGAGGGGCCCCGCCATTGTAAGAGCGACGCGGCCGCGCGTCATCGCATTCGTTTTGCCGGAACGATGAGCAGTTCACACAACGTTCAATTCATGGGGAGCCCGGTGAGGCGGGTCGCATTGGCGATCCTGGTCGCGGCAACATGCTCGTCGAGCGCCGTCGACCGGTGCGCGGCCGCTGAGGAGTCGCTTCCTGTCGCGGTGCAGACCGAGCTGCCCGCCCCCGATTCCCCCAAGGTGCAACGCCGGATTGCGCTGCTCGATCGGGCGGACCGGTTGTGGCGCGACGGCCGCACCGACGGCGCGGTCGAAGCCCAACGGCAGGCGTTGGCGATTGCCGAGGAACTGTTCGGCGCCGACAGCTACCGGGTGGAAGCGGCGTGTGCCGCGCTGGCCGACTACTACGCCGAGTTGGGCGATTTCACCAACGCCCGCGCTTACTCCGAGCGCGAGCTGGAAATCAGCCGCCGCCGCTCCGGGCCCGACAGTTGGCAAGCTCAGAGCGCCGAGACGCGCGCCCGGCTGATCAACAAGCTGGAAACGGTCGACGCGTACGACCGGCGACAGTATTTCGAGGCGGAGCGAAGCAACGCGATAGCGTGGCGCGACGGCGACTACGAGTTGGCCCTCCGTTCAGCACAACTCCGATCGCAGCGATTGGCCGCGTGGCTGGGGACGGAAAACCAACTTTGGGCTGACGCCTCGATTCAAATCTTCGACGCCCTGATTTGGCTAGGCGAGACCGAGGGGCTCGTCGCTCAACTTGAGAAGCGCCTCGTCCAGTTCGAGGCGGTATTCGGACCGTATCATCCTGCGACGGCGACGACTCGCGTCACGTTGGCCGACTTGTTAGAGCGCGCCGGCGAGAACGAGCGTGCCGTTTCCTTGTATGCCGCCGCAATCGCCGACTTCGAAGCGGCGGGAGACGTCGTAGGCGGCAACTACAGCGTCGCGCTCAATAATCTGGCAACTGTGCTGGATGAACTTAAGCAGTACGACGAAGCAATTCCGAACTACCGCAAGGCCGCTGGCGCGTTGGAACTCGACACAGACCCCGCCGACAAGGACTTTCGCACGCAGCGACAGAATCTTGCAATTAGCTACGAGTCAGCCGGTTGGAAGGCGTTGTCAGAATGGCGATTGCCAGCGGCGCTAGAGTACTATCGGCAGGCTGAAGAGCAGTACCAAGCGTTGTTCGGACCCGCCGCGTATCAGGTGTTTGACGTCCATAAGTACGTCGTATTGATTCGCGAACTGCCGTTTCTTTCAGTCGAACAACAAGGAGACATTGAAGCTGCTTTCGGCAAGATTGCCCCAATGGTTGACGCCCTCGATGCGAAAAAGTACGAGCGGGCCGTTGAGCTGGCGACCGAGCGGGCAAACCTGCTGCAAGCGGCGCTTGGTGAATACGATCTCAACTACGCCGACGCGCTGCTCGACGTCGGTTACTACGTGACGTGGCTCAATGACGATGCAAAGGTCGTTGAGATATTCCTGAAATTGGAAAAGATCTACGACCCGTTGCTTCCTGCAGTACATCCGTTGCGGGGACAGATCGACGCGATGTTGGCCTACCGCAGCGAGGAGCCGCTGGCTCAGCGGATAGCTCGCTCGAAGAGAGCGCTGGAGGTTCTCACCGCGACTCTTGGCAGGGAGAGCAGCGAGTATGCCGAAGCGGCAGTCACGATGGGAGAATTGCTCCTTGATGCCGGACGTGCAGAGGAAGCGCTTGAGCAGTTTCAACAGGCGATTCGCACTTATCGGATCCTTTATCAAACGAACGACAATTGGTACTGTACGGCCGTGTACGATATGGCTCGCGCCAATCAGGCTGTCGGCCGCGATATGCAGGCGGAGCCGTACTTCCGCGAAGCTCTGCTACTTTCGGAAAAACTCTACGGTCGAAACACGGAAGACTACAGCATCTACGCCAACGAGTTGGCGAACCTGCTCTACAGCTGGGGCGACTACGAGCATGCGTTGAAGTTTTATGAAGCGGCGGTGAACGTCAACGAATTGATCGGGTTGGGGCAAACGTCCGACACGGCGATCAAACGCAATAATCTGGCACGGGACCTGCTGGCGCTGGGCAAACTTGACGCGGCGCGGGCGGCCCTGACCAGGACGATCGAGTTTTGCCGCACCACGACCGATGGCGCCGAGCCCCTTCGCGACGCGCTCCTTGAGATTGCCGCGCTCCAGGAAGACGCCGAACAGTACGATGACGCTCTGGCCTCGCTCGACGAGGCGACCGAGGCCACTGCGACGCTCAACGGTCGGAGGTCGCTGGAGTACGCCGAGGTGCTGCGCCGCCGCGGCGAATTGCTATTCGCCCAAGGGCGTGAAGAGGAAGCGCGCGCCGCGTGGGACGAAGCGTGGGAATTGTTGCAAGACATCGAACGCGAAGCGCGCACGACGACGCGTGCCGAGCTGACGCCGATCGGCGAGCAAATTGATTTGCTAGCGACGACTCTGTCGGACAACGTCTCAGCAGCCGCTGCAGTCGATGCTCGCGAATTGGCCTACCGGGTCTATCAGCGCGTTTACGACCCCGGCGACTGGCGCTTGGTCGACTATCGAGTGGCCTACGAGGAGGCGCGGCGATATAGCCGATTGGAGCCCGAGTTGCGGCAGCGTCTCGAGGCGGCCCGAGCCAGCCGGCAGACGGTGATCGACAGCGCGGCGCCGGGGAATTTCGACGAGTATCGTCAAATGGCCGAGGAGACCGTCAGCGTTTACCGCGAAGCGCTGGGTGAAGACAGTCGTGAGTTGGGCGACCTCTATGAATCATTGGCTGACGTCGCACGCACTTGCTATCGGCACTCGGACGCCAAGCATTGGTACGAGGCAGCCCTGGATAGTCGGCAACGAGTATTGGGACATATCCATCCCTCGACCGCAACAGCGCTGCAGGACCTGGGCCGAAACGCCCGCGATTTACAGCAGTTTGATCAATCGTTTGAGTTGCTCAAAGAGGCGTTGGCAGTGCTCAAGGAGTTGTGGGGCGAAGAAGGCCTCAACTATGCGTCCACGCAGCATACCCTTGCCATCTCGCATCTCTACGCTGGCAATCCGGCGGCCGCGCTGCCACTCGTGAAAGAATCGCTCGAAACGTATCGCCGCTTGTACGGCGAGGAAAGCTACGAGTACTCCAACGTTCTCAATACGCTGGCGACGACTTACGATGAACTCGATCAAACGTATCGCGCGGCTGTGATGCTCGTCGACGTGATGAATATCAACCGACGCGTTTTGGGTGAGGATGATCCGCGCTACTGGGATTCCGTTCTCGTAGCGGCGCAGATTGCGTCGCGATATCCCGAGCCACGCGAAGCCGCCCGCCAACGCGTTGAGGAAGTCATAAAGTTTCGTGCGGAAAGCATTGGCGTCGACCATCCGGAATATGCCGACGCGATTGTCGCATTGGCGCAGATTCACCGCTTCGACAAGCGCTACGCGGAAGCAGCGGATTTGTACCGACAAGTCGTGAGAATTCGTGAGAAGACGCTTGGTCCAACGCACCCTCGCACGGCCGGCGCCTACGAAGCGCTGGGCGTGGTCTTAGAAGAGTTGGGTGATTTGGATCAAGCCGCGACATACCTGGGAAAATCGTATCAAATCCAGAAGCGCTTGCTGGGAGCCGAACATCCCGATTTGGCGATCACCGCAGGTCGAATGGCGCGACTCGCTGCCAGAACCCAACGATTCGATGAGGCGGCGACGTACGCCCAGCGGTGCCTGGAAATCAATCGAAGAGAGATTGAGAAGATCGCCGCCTGGACCACCGAGGAGGGCGTGCAGTCGATCGTTGACGAAGGCGACGACGCTTACGATCTGTTGCTGTCGCTGGCCGTGGCGCAGCCGGACAACAAAGCGGTCGTGCAGGCGGCGATCGATTGGACCTTGCGTCGCAAGGGCGCCGTGCTCGACGCGCTCTGCAGCGCTCGAAGCACGCAGCGGTTGCTGGCCTACGAGCCGGGGGTCGCGATGCGGATCGATCAGCTGCGGGAACTGCAGCAGCGGGAAGCCGATCTGACGATGTCGGGCGCGGACGCCGAGCAGGCGACGCAGCTTGATCAGGTGCAGACCAAGATCAATGAATTGCAGGAGTCGATCGCCGCCGATCTGGAGCAGCGCGGCGTGAAGGTGCAGTCGTTGATGGACGCCGACGCGACCGCGGTGCAGGCTGCGCTGGGGTCCGACGAAACGCTCATCGAGTACATCTGCTGGCGCCCCTTCGATTTCGACAGCGGCGAGTGGCGGCCGAATCATTACCTCGCGCTGGTGGCCCCCGGCGGCGCCGCGGAGTGGAGCGTGCATGAGTTGGGCTCCATTCGCCGCGTCAACGCGCTGATCGAGCGACTGCGCGTGTCGACTCGCCAGGCGCAGCGCGAATTGCAGATGGCCGACGAAGCCGACCTGGCGGCGGAGTACGACCAGACGAGCCACAAACTCTACGAAGCTCTGTTCGCCCCCTTGGCCGAGAGTCTCGCGGACAAGAAACGGGTGATCGTCGCCCCGGATGGTTTCCTGCACACCGCCCCGCTGGGCACGCTGGCCGTGGCCAACGGTCGCTACTTTGTCGAACAGTTTGACTTGGCCTACCTCAATAGCGGGCGCGACCTGTTGCGGCCGCGCCAGGCGCGGGGGCGCGGCACGCTGATCTTTGCGAATCCCGATTTTGACCTCGACGCGGTCGATCGCAAACTGACGTTGGCCCGGCTCAATACTCCGGCTGCGCCTGGGGAAATGCTCGCCATGCGATCGGCCATGACCGATGCGACCCGCGGTTTGCAATGGAAGGAGCTGGTGGGCACCGCCGTGGAGGCCGAGCAGATTGAAAGCGCGTTGGTCGGCAGCGGCTACGAACCGGTAACCGTTTACACGGGGGCCACGGCGCTGGAGGACGTGCTCAAGTCGGCCCTGCCGCCGCGTATTCTCCATGTCGCCACGCACGGGTTCTTTCTCAGCAAAGAAGAATCCGACGGCGGCAGCGAGAGTCGCGGCGAAGTCGGAGCGGCCCGGACCGCGGCGTCGCGAATGTCGCGGTTGCGTTCGCAGCAGAACGCCTTGTTGCGGTCGGGCATCGTGCTGGCCGGCGCCAACCGGTTTGCCGATCCCTCCAGCGGCGGCACGGTCGACGACGGCTGGCTGACGGCCATGGAGATCGCTTCGCTGGACCTCGACGGCGTCGAACTGGCCGTCCTCAGCGCGTGCAACACCGGCATGGGCGACGTCGAGGCGGGCGAAGGCGTGCAAGGACTGCAACGGGCGCTGGTCCACGCGGGGGTCCAATCGCTGGTCACCAGCCTGTTCGAGGTGCCCGACCATGAGACGCAGCAACTGATGACCGAATTCTACCGCCGGTTGCACGACGGCGAGTCGACCCTCGCGGCGTTCAGCGGGGCGCAGCGGGCGCTCATCGCACAGCGCCGCGAAGCGAACGGCGCCGCGCATCCCTTCTACTGGGGGAGCTTTGTCTTGGTTGGCATGCCCCGCTGAGACTGCCCCCGCCCCTCGCCAGATTCAACCGCCGCCGAATTCGGCGAGATCATCCGCTGCAATGTCGCGCAGTTGTTGCGGGAAGTCGGGCAGGGCGGTGACCACCCGCGTCCACGTGGGCAGCGCCGGCCGGCCGAACGGGTCGTCGTGGACCGCGTCGCCGGTCTTGGTGATCAACTTGGCGAACGCTTCGATCGCGAGCTCCTCGGAGTGGCGATCGTACGTCAGACCGTTCATCAGCGAATCGGCGTCGTACTGCCGGATGGCGTCCTGGGCGAGGCGCAGGTACGCCGCTCGCAGCGTGTTGAAGTGCCCCCGGCCGAACACCATGCCGCGGCTGGTGAGCGTGCGGACAATGTTGGCCAGAATGTCGCTGGCCATTTTCATCAATCCGGCCGTGGCTTCGTCGATGTCGAGCGGCTGATGCTTGTGCTCGTAGTGCCGCGCGAGATCGACCTGCGCGATTCGTTTGGGCGAGGTGTTGCGGAACACCTCGGCGAGCGTGCCGACCTCGAGTCCCCAGTCGCAGGGGATGCGATTCGAGCGAGCCAGGGTCGAGGTGATTGCGAACTCGCCGGCCAGCGGATAGCGAAAGCTGCGCAAGAACACCAGATACGGGTCGTTGCCCATCACGTTGATCAGCGCTCGCAGCACGGGCACCAACAGCAGCCGCACGACGCGGCCGTGCATCTTGGTCGTGCAGCGGGCGTAGTACGCTTTGCAGAAATCGAAGTCCATGCCGGGGTGCGCCATCGGCAGGCACAACCGCACCAGCATCGAGTCTTCGTAGTCGACGATGTCGCCGTCCTGCAGCACGAACGCTTTGACGCGCGGATCGGCCAGCAGGTAGCCGAAGGCGAACCACACGGCGCGGCCCTTGCCCGGTTGCGAGACGTCGAAGCCCGCTGTCTTGAGCTCCTCCAATGCCGCCTGCCCGCGCGCGCCGTCCGTCCACAACACCTGTGCGCGCGATCCCATCGGTTCGATCAGTCGCACCGCTTCGCGGTAGTCTTCGACCGATTCGGCCCGGTTGAGCACCAGCACGGTCGAGTCGATGTAGTCGGCAGTTGCCAACTGGCTCATGATGTTCTGGAATGGCGCCGCCCGCATGTCCGCAGCGGTCAGCGGCAGCACCAACCCGATCGGGTATTGCCGCACGGCGCGGCGTAGCGTCTCGCGGAGCCGGTCGCCGCACACCGTGTCCAAATCGTGCAACGTGGTGATCGGGCCGCTCTGAGCAAAGTCGGGCACGAAGTCGCCTCCTGGGTTTCGTGTGGTCGTGGCGCGATGAGTTCGGCGCCGACGATTCGCTTCCAGTCTACCCGACCTGGGCCCGCAGCCATACCGCTTGCCCCGGTGCGAGCTGCAGCACGCTGCCGGCGGCAAACTCGGCGCCCGACAGAATGTCGACCAAGTCGCATTGCCACCCCTGCGGACGATCCACGGGCGCAACGACCGGGCCCACGTTTACCGCTACGAGAATACGCTGCGACCCGTCCACGGCGGTTCGCTCGAACGCCATGACGCTCGCCGCGGTTTGTTCGATCACGCGCTGGGCGCCCTCGGGATGAAACGCCGGCTGCGCGACCCGCTTGGCCAACATCTCGCGATATTGCTCAAACACGGCACGCTGCGGATTGGCATCGTCGGCCAGCAGGCCGTCGAGTTCCGCGCAGCCGTACTTGCGGCGATTGATGCGGCGAAAGATTCCCGAGGAGTCCGCGCCGGCCACATCGTTCGGCGTGCCGACCAGACTGTGGAAGTACACCGCCGGCATGCCCTGCAGCGCCAGCATGATCGCCTGCGACGCGAGGAACCGACGCACATGCAGCGCGGCGTCGGGCTCGTCGGGCGCCAAGGCGTCGAAGTACGCGATGCACAACTCGTACGGCGCATCGGTTCCGTCCGGCTGCCGGCGGGTGTTGATCCGGGCGCCGCGTGCGCGCACCGCGGCAATCAGATGCTCGAACCGCGCGGGCGAAACCAAACCTTCGAGCGGCCGCACGCCCACGCCGTCGTGCGACGCGGTGAAGTTGAAAAACGTGCAGCCCGGCGGCGGCGGGGCCAAGTCGCTGAGCCAGGCGACGATCGCCGTGGCGTCGCCGCTGAGAAACGCCTCCAACAGCAGCGGCGGCAGACTGAATTGATACACCATGTGGGCTTCGTCGCCCGGCTGCTCTGGCTGGCCTGACTCTTGCGGGGCCGCTGAACCGAAGTACGACACGTTCTCGCGATGAGGCACGTTGGTCTCGGTGAGCACCAGGGCGCCGGGTGCGAGCGCCGCGAGCACGTCGCGCATCAGCTTGACCAGTTCATGCGTCTCGGGCAGATGCAGGCAGGTGGTTCCCAGCCGCTTCCACAGAAACGCCACCGCGTCGAGGCGAATGATGCGCGCCCCGCGGCGGGCGTACTCCACCAGAATTCGCAGCATGGCCGCCAGCAGTTGCGGTTCGGCGTAGTTCAGGTCGATCTGGTCGGCCGAGAACGTGGTCCACACGTGGCGAATCTCTGGCCCCGCGGGCGTGGCGACTTCCACCGGCGTCAACAGCGGCAAGCTGCGCGGCCGCACCACCTGCGAGTAGTCGAGCGCCGGGTCGGCTTCGATAAAGTAGCGATCAAACGGCGCTTCACCGCGGCGATAGGCGGCGAACCACTCGCTGTGCTGCGAGATGTGATTCAGCACCAGATCGAACATCAGGTCGAACTCGTCGCCCAGGGCCGCGACGTTGTCCCAACTGCCGGAGTTCGGATCGACCGCCAGATAGTCGATCACCGAGAAGCCGTCGTCCGAGGAGTACGGGCAGAACGGCAGCAAATGAACCGTGTTGAGCGAATCGCGCAAGTGATGTGCGTGCAACCACTGACGCAGCATGGCCAACGGCGTGCGGCCGGCGCCCGTGTCGTCGCGCACCTGGTCGGCGTACGTGATGAGCACGACGTCGCGTTCGCTCCACGGCTGCGGCGGCGCGGCCGCGATGTCGTGGAGATAGGGCGACAGCTGCTGTTCGATCGCCGCGAGCGCTTCGTCCGCACGATCGGCGTAAACGAATTGAAGTCGACTGCGCAACGTGGCAACGCGATCAGCAAGCGGCACGGCAGGCTCTCCAATGGGCGGCGGGAGGGGATCCCAGGCGGGATGCGCAGTGTACCGCAGATGCCGCCGCGTGGCGACCTGAATCGCCTACAGGTCGTCCAGACCGGTGACGTTCGTGATAAGCGCCCGCAACTTGCGCCGCAGCACGGCGTAGCTGAAGAACCGCGTTCCCAGGGCGAAATTGCGCTCGACCATCGCCTCGCGATGCGCGGGATCCTCAATCACCTTGCGGACCTTGCCGACCACGTCTTTGGTCATGAACCCGTTCATCGTGATCACGTCGAACCCTTTGGGTTCGATATCCGAGACGAAGATCGAGTAGCGATTCACCAGCACCGGCTTGCGATAGTAGAACGCCTCGATCAGGGCGTTGCCGAACCCCTCGTACAGGCTGGGGTAGGTGATGAAGTCGGCGTTGAGATACGCGTCGGCCAGCAGGTAGACTTTTTCGCCCGCGGCGTTGAGCCCGCGCTCTTCGCCAATGCGATTGGGAATCAGCCGCAGGTCGACTCCCTGGTTGTCCGCCAGGTCGCGCAGCGCGTTGAGGTACTCGTCCCCCTCGTCGCCCGACTCGTGGGAGATGACCAGTTTGCAGCGGGGGTTGTCGAGCGCCTTGATGAGCGCGATGGCGTGTTCGATGCCCTTGCGCGGGACGACCCGCGTCGGCTGCAGAAACAACACGTCGTCCGGCGCAATGCCGATCTGGTCGCGGAAGTCGCTGTTGTAGTCGTCGAGTTCCGGCGGCGCGCTCTGGAAATCCAACACGTTGGGCACCAGCACGCTCGAAACGCCGCGGCGATGCGACAGCGCTCGCTGCGCCTCGCTGTTGATCGTCACATGCTGAATCGAAGGCACGGTGCTGGGGAACGCCATCCGCAGCAAATCGCCCACGGAGTTCACCGCAAACCGATCGCGTTCCCAGTAGAAGTCGTGATGGTGGGCGATGGTGGGAAAGTTCGACTCCGCCGCGAAGAGCGCCAGCGCGACGCCCAGCGGAATGTTCATGGGGATGCAGCTGGCGTTCTGCACGCACAGGATCTCGATGTCGAACCGGCGCACGAACTCGTACAGCGTCCCCTTGAGGTGGTCGGCGATGGCGAAGATCCGCCGCGTGACCTCGGGGGTGCGCGTCGTCACGCCGAACGAACGTTCGTTAATCCACTGGATGTCGGGATTGCCGAAGTAGGCGTGCGGCACTTGCATGCTCACGCTGGGATTCGTGTCGAGCAACCCCCCGTACCAATAGCTGACGTGCTTGTTGTGCCACAGCACTTGGGCCCACTTGGCTGCTTCCAGCGACACGCCGTCGGTGCCCGCGAAACGGGTGCCGACAAATCCAATCCTGTGTCCGGTATTCTCGGAGGCGTTCGGCATGGGGGGCAATCACAGCGGCAAGACGCCGTCGCGCAGGCGGCGGCGCAGGGGCGGGCGGGGGCGAGAGC
>JAGQOU010000167.1 GCA_020427145.1 Planctomycetales bacterium
GGCGAGATCATCGGCGGCAGCCAGCGCGAGGAGCGGCTCGACGTGCTGGAGGCCCGCATGGCCGAGCAGGGGCTCAACTCCGCCGACTATTGGTGGTATCTCGATCTGCGGCGTTTCGGCACCGTGCCCCACTCAGGGTTCGGCCTGGGCCTGGAGCGGATGGTGCAGTTCGTCACGGGAATGGCCAATATCCGCGACGTGATCCCCTTCCCACGGACGCCGGGTAACGCGGAGTTCTGACACGGTTTCACCACAGAGAGCGCCGAGGCCGCGGAGCGAGTCAACTCGCGCGATTCGTGAGCTCGTCTCAGTGCGGGTCGCGTCGCTGGTTGCGGCAGGGCGACGATGGCTGCTTCGGTGTTCAGTGCGTCCTCCGCAAACACTTTCACGTTTCCAGTCAAGACAGGACGATGGCGAAGAAAAAAACAGCAAAGAAGCCCGCGGCCCGCAAGTCCAAGACCAAGACGAACGCGCCGGCGCATCGGCAGTTCACGATGCATGTGATCACCGCCTCCACCGGCGACTTGCTCAATCGGTTTGCGGCGGTGGCGGCCACGCAGTACTCGGGCGTCGAGTTCAAAGTCGTGCAGCATCGGCTCAAGAAGACGCTCGAGGACGTGGGCGAGACGCTGGCCCGCATCGACCCGCAGGGGGCGATCGTCATCCACGGCCTGGCCGATCCCAACGCCAAGCGATTGGTGCGCAACACCTGCGTCATTCAACGGATTCCTCACTTCGACGCGACTGGTCCGCTGATCGAATTCATCGCCGACTGCGTGGGCGTGCTGCCCGACAACGACGTGGCGCGGCTCCATCAACTCGATGCCGCCTACCAGCAGCGGATCGAGGCGATGGAGTTCACGGTGCAGCATGACGACGGCCTGGGGCTGAGCACGCTGGGGGACGCCGACATCGTGATCGTCGGGGTGAGCCGCGTGAGCAAGAGCCCGACGTCGCTGTATCTGGGGTCGCGGGGATTTCGCACGGCCAACGTGTCGATCGCCCCGGAGGTGGGGTTTCCGGCGGCGCTCGCCAAGGCGCCCAAGGGCCGCGTCGTGGGTCTGACCATGCAACCCAGACGGCTGCAGGAGATTCGCGCCGAACGGGCCCAGGCGTTCGGTTCGCCGGGCGTCGACTACGACAACCTGGAGTCCGTCATCCGCGAACTGACCGAAGTGGAAGCGGAATTCCGCCGCCGCAAGTGGCCGGTGATCGACGTCACGGGGCTGACGATCGAGCAAACCGCGGCTCGGATTCTCAACACGCTGGGAATCGTCGGCTGACGAGGCTTTGCTTCCGAGAAATGGGTAGTGATACTGTTTGAATTCAATCGGGGTGGCTGGGGACGACCGCAGGGAGCCCCCAGTGGCGTTTCTGGGGGCTTCGCTTCGCTACGTTCCCAGCCACCCAACTCTCCTGGGCAAACGGTAGCACTCCCTGTCGCGACCAAGCGTGAACTTGGGGATCGCGATTCCGCCGCGCGGCTTTACGACGCCTTCTTCTCTTGGGGCGACAGGCTGGTGGGGATGTGGCGTTCTTCGAACGGCGCTTCGACCTGGATCGCCTTGCGGCCCTTGAACTGGCCTGCGCTGGCTTGGAACTTTGGCCGGCCCTGCACATAGACCACCAGCGGTTCCTTGACGTCCTTCTCGCTGGCAATGATGTCGCCGACCCGCAGCCCGAGCATGTCGCCGGCGGAGATCTGCGTGGCGGCCAGCTCGACGACCACCTCGACGGGCGCCTTGGCCAACGCGTCGCCGACGATTTGAATCGACTCGGTGGTGGGCGGCTTCTTGCTGTAACTCACCCAGCTGTTGCTGGTCAGTTTGCCGCTTATGCGTTCAATCGAATTGAACGGGATGCACAGATTGACCATGCCGCGAGTTTCGCCCACGGTGAGCTCGAAGCTAATGAGCACGACCACTTCGTTGGCGGGGATGATCTGCACGAGCTGCGGGTTGCTCTCGACCCGCTCGACGGACAGGTCGAGCGCAAGCACGTTTTCCCAGGCGTTCTTCATTTCGCGAAGAAACAGGCTCGTCACGCGGCCAGCCAGACGCAACTCGATTTCGGTCAGCGGCCGTCGGGCCGGCGGCGCGGAGTGGGCCGATCCGCCCAGCAATCGGTCGATGATGGGGAACAGCACCGAAGGATTGATGTCAACGATAATCTGCCCTTCCAGGGGCGCAGCGTTGACGAGATTGAAGCAGGTGGGGTTCTCCAGGCTGAACACGAATTCGCTGTAGGTCAGCTGGTCGACGCTGGTGAGCTTCACTTCGACGATCGTCCGCAGCAGCGCCGAGAGCGCCGCGCCAAAGTTGCGGCCAAAGCCCTCGTGCATGGTCTGCAAGGCGCGCATCTGCTCCTTGCCGACGCGCTCGGGCCGCTTGAAGTCGTAGACAGTGACCTTTTCGCGCAGGCGCGCGGGTCCTGCCGCCGCTGCCGCGACGGGCGCGGACGCCGATGCTTCGTTCGGCTCCATCGCGTTGAGCAGACTTTCCACTTCTGCTTGACTGAGCAAATCGCCCGCCATGATGCACTCCGTTGCGGAGGGAGAGTTCAGAAGTCAGAGGTCAGAGGTCAGGGAATCGCGCATTCGGCGCGCACTCCCTGACCTCTGACCTCGCGTCTCCGACCTCTACCTCCTGACTTGTCCTTGTCCATGGACGACGTACTTGTAGCTGGTCAATTCCTCGATGCCGCAGGGGCCGCGGGCGTGGAACTTATCGGTGCTGATGCCGATTTCGGCGCCCAGCCCGAATTCCCCGCCATCGTTGAACCGGGTGCTGGCGTTGACCATCACCGCGGCGCTGTCCACGGCCGCGGTGAACTGCTCGGCCGCCGCCAGGTCGTTCGTGACGATCGCATCGGTGTGGTGCGAGCCGTAGCGATTGATATGCTCAATCGCCGCAGCGACGCTCGGCACGACGCACGCGGAAATCACGGGCCCCAAGAACTCGGCCCCGTAATCGTCTTCTGTTGCCGCGACCGCCGACTCGACGATCTCGCATACGCACTGGTCGCCGCGGATCTCGACGTCGTGCGCAGCCAGGCCCGCCGCCGCGAGCGGCAGGAACTCCGCCGCCACGTCGGCATGCACCAGCAGCGACTCGGCCGCATTGCACACGCCATAGCGTTGGCACTTTGAGTTCATCGTGATGTCGGTGGCCATGTCGAGGTCAGCATCGCAATCGACATACACGTGGCAATTGCCATCGTAGTGTTTGATGACAGGCATGCGTGCTTCTTGCGCAACGCGGCGAATCAGGCTTTCACCACCGCGAGGGATGGTGACGTTGATGTACTGGTCGAGCTTAAGGAAGTGGCCCACCGCCTCACGGTCGGGGGTGTTCACCAGTTGCACGGCGTCTTCAGGTAGGCCGAATTCGGTAAGCGTCTCGCTGAGGATGTCGGCCAGAACGCGGTTCGAGTGGGCGGCTTCTTTCCCGCCGCGAAGGATGACGGCGTTCCCGCTCTTCACACACAGGGCCGCGGCATCGGCCGTCACGTTGGGGCGCGACT
>JAGQOU010000168.1 GCA_020427145.1 Planctomycetales bacterium
CAGCGTCGACGAACTGCCGCAGTTGCTCAATGTGCTGCGCGGCGACATGTCGCTTGTGGGCCCGCGCCCGCTGCCGACCGAGGAATCGCAAGCCTGCGACGGGTGGCATCGGCGGCGGCTGGACGTGACGCCCGGCATGACCTGCACCTGGCAGGTTTCGGGACGCGGAAAGGTGCGGTTCGACGACTGGGTGCGCATGGACCTGCGGTATGCTGACCGTCACTCCATGTGGGAAGACTTCAAACTCGTGGCGGCCACGCTGCCGTCGTTACTGTTTCATCGAGGCATTCGGTGATTGCGATTCGACGTTGCGCGCCGCTGCTTAGCGGCGCGTCCGCCAGGTCGTCGTACCCGGCCTCCTTTTCGTGTCATCCGTGACGCCATGATGTCCGCACCTGCCCGCAACAAGGAGTCGGCCCGTCGGCTGCTGCTGATTGCGTACCGGTTCGACCCCGACTTCTCGATGGAGTCGCGGCTCGCCTGGCAACGGGCGCTGACGGCCGCCCAACGGTACCACGTCACGGTTTTGTGCTCGTTGGTGGGACCCGAACTGCAGGAAGCTCGCCAGGCGGGTGTCGAGGTGCTGCATGTGGCGCCGTCGCGGATCGAACGAGTGTTCGGTCGCGGCCCCGGCGGTTTCGCGTTGGCCTACGCGCGCTGGCGTCGTCGCGCCTTTCGCGCCGCGCGGGCGCGGCATCAACAGACTCCGTTCGATCTGATTCATCATGTGAGCTACTGCGGCTACCGCCAGCCGAGCCTCTGCCATCGGCTCGGCGTCCCGTATCTCTGGGGACCAATCGGCGGCACGCACGCCTTTCCGCCTCGATATTTGCGGGCCATTGACTCACCGGGCGCCGCACGCGAGTTGCTGCGCAACATCGTCAACGCGTTCCAGTTGCATTGGTCGCCGGCGGTACGTGCGGCGATGAACGATTCGACGACCGTGCTGGCCGCCAGCCAACAGGCCCGGCAAGAGTTGGCCGCCGCTGGCCACGACGTCGAGGGCGTGATGCTTGAGACGGGGGTCGCGACGGTCGACGAGGCGCCGCGGCCGCCACGCGATCCCGGCCTCCCGTTGCGAATCCTGTGGGCGGGCCGAGCCTGTTCCTGGAAAGCCCTGCCGCTGCTTTTGCGGGCGCTTGCGGGCGTTGCCCCGGACTGCCACTACCAGTTGCGGGTGATGTCGGCCGGACCACAGTTGAAACGTTGGCAGCGCGAGGCGACGAAACTGGGACTCGGCGATTGCGTCCAGTGGGTCGGTTGGCCCGGCTGTGCGGCGCGCGAGCCGCACTACCGCTGGGCCGACGTGTTCGCGTTCACTAGCCTGCGCGACACGTCCGGCACGGGCTTGCTTGAGGCGCTCGCTGTCGGAGTCCCGGTGATTGGCGTCGATCACCAGGGCGCCGCGGACGTGCTGACGGACCGTTGCTCGCTCAAAGTCCCTGCCACGAATCCCGCCGCGACGATTACCGGCTTTCGGGACGGCGTGCAACGCTTGGCCGCCGATCCCGAATTGCTGGCTCAACTCGCTCAAGGAGCCGTCGATCGGGCCCGCGACTACTTGTGGTCCCGTCAAAGCGAACGGCTGTGGGATCTCTACGAAACGGCGCTGGCAGGGGCGCCATCCCCCACGACGTCACAACCCAACCAACCCGCAGAACAGCTCACAACTTGCACGAGTTCTTCGCCTCTCGCGGCCGTATCTGGCTGCACGCGCGCGGAGCCGTAATGACAATGGGAATTGCTCTTCGCCGCGTCGTGCGGCCCCGAGCATCCCGCGCGATCGCCGCCGCACGCCGCGACGCACGCTCTGCAGCGACTCCACCAAGACTTCGAGACCCCACGATTATGAACGCCTCCTCTGCGACCGACGGAGCCAAGTCCTTTGGCGTGCGCGAGTTTTCCACGATTCTATTTCGGCACAAGAAGAAGGTGATTGCCTTCTCGCTGGCGTCGCTGGCGCTTGGCACGTTGGTGCTGTTGTACGCACCGCGCAAATACCGCTCGGAGGCCCGGCTGTTCCTGCAGATTGGGCGCGAGAGCGTGCGGCTCGATCCCACGGCGACGACCGGCGCCACGATTGGTCTGCAACAAAGCGGCCGCGACTATGAAATCAACTCGGCGATCGAGGTGCTCAAGAGCCGCGAAGTGATTCGCAAGGCGGTCGAGCAGTTGACGCCTGAGGTAGTGCTGGGGCAAGCGGGCGAAGGCGCTGCCGAACCCAATCGACTCGCCGAAGCGGCGCTGGCGCCGCTGCGCTACGTTGTCGCCGCGGTTAAGGGCATCGATCCCATCGATCCCAAGGAAGAGGCGATTATTGCCGTCGAACGCAACCTGCGCATCGAGGCCGAGTACGAATCGACGGTGATCGTCGCCACCTACGACGCCGAGACGCCGAAGCTGTCTCAACAGGTGCTCGATGCAATCGTCGAGGTGTTTTGCGAAGAGCACCTGCGACTGCACAATACGGCCGGCTCTAAGAGCTTCTTCGAACAACAACGCGACCGATTGCAAAAACAAGTCGAGGAAGCGGTCGCCGCGATGCGCGACGGCAAGAATCGGATGGGTCTGACGTCGATCGAATCGCGCCGCGGTACGCTGGAAAACCGCTTGGCTTCGATTCAACTGAATCGCGTCGCGGTGACCCAGTCGCTTCAGGCGGCGGTGGCCGAGATCGATCGGCTCGAGGACCAGATCGCCGCGATGCCGGAGTGGCTGCCGACCAGCAAGTCGGTCGGTCCCAACACGGGCGCCGACACGCTGCGTTCGCAGCTCTACACGCTGCAAGTGAACCTCATGAACCTGGAAGCCAAATACAACGGCGACCATCCGCTGGTGCAATCGGCCCGCAATCAGGTCGGGGAAGCCGAGCAACTGCTCGGCCAGGAGCAAGGCGAACGCTCGACCACCGTCGACGCGGTGAACCCCAATCGCCGCGAACTGCTGCTCAGTCTGGCTCAAACCGAACGCAACCGCGCCGGCTTGGAAGCCCGCCAGGCGGAGATCGAGAAGCAGGAGGCCGAGACCATGGCGTTGTTGCAGCAACTCAACGACAACGAACTGGAGTTCACCGAGCTGGCCCGCCAGCTGAAGATCGCCGAAGCGAACTTGATTCGCTACGAGCAAGACTTCGAGCAGGCGCGCATCGACGAAGAACTCGATCGGCAACGCATTACCAATATCAATGTCGCCCAGAGTCCCACGTTCGCCAAGAAACCCGTGAGCCCGTCAAAACTGATCGTCGGCGGCCTGTCGATCATCATGGCGAGCATCGGTTCGTTGGCGTTGGGGCTCGCCTCCGAGCGAATTGATACCCGCATCTGGTCGAAGGAGCAGGTCGAGAAAGCCCTCGACGTGCCGGTGGTGGCGGTCGTGCCCGAGGGCCGCGCCTTTGCCTCGATCCCCCGCTGCAGTTGACGCCGCGTCGCGCCGCCGTTCCTTCGTCGACTCCGTCCTCGCACGCTTTATCTCTTCGAGACAACCATGAACTCCCACTCCACGCTGCCCATGACCATGCAACACGAGCCAACGGCAGATCTCACCAACGGGTTGGCCAAGGAGCGACCGATAGCGATGCGCGAGCGCCCAAGTAGCCCCGTTTACGATCAGCTGCTGTGGCGACTTCAGGCGGCGTACGACGCCAACGATCAAACGGCCTACGCGCTGGGGCTGCTGGGTTTCGCTCCCAAGAGCGGCTCGACGACGATCGCGGCGAACCTGGCGCTGCGCGCCGCCGAGCAGGATTGCGGCCCGGTGCTGCTGATTGAAACCAATTGGCACGCACCGCAGATCGCCAGTCGCTGGGGCCTGGCTCCTCAGCCCGGCGCGGCCCAATTGCTGGCCGGGGCCGCCGACCTGGCCGAGTGCGCCCAGCCCGGCCCCGTCGAACGTCTGCACGTCGTCCCGGCCGGTTGCATCTCGCGCAGCCGGCAGCCGCGCGTCGACGCCGGCGCCACGCGCGAAATGATGGCTGAGGCCCGCGTTGACTACCGGTTGATCCTCGTCGACTTGCCGCCGGCCGAACAGTTGCGGCAGGAATTGGCGCTGGCGCGGCATCTTGACCAAGCGCTGCTGGTGGTCCGCGCCGAATCGGCCCGCACGGGCGATGCTCAGGACATCGTGCGACAGTTGAAACAGGACGGCGTGCCGCTGGCGGGAGCCGTGCTCAATCGTCACCGCAACTACCTGCCCGCCTGGCTCCGTCGCCGCATGTGATCGCCAGATCGCCCGATTTCCTCGCTCGTTGCTTACCGTAATGAATTCGCTGCCCGCCAATTCGACCGAACTCGAACGCCCCAACTGGGTGTTGCGCGGGGGGATTGCGCTCTGCCTGGCGTTGTCGTTTGGCATGGTTGCCCATCATTGGAACGCCAGCATCACGGCCCACATGGCCGCTGGAGGCGGATTTCAGAATCGCGAAAACAAATTCGCCAAGCAGCAAGCGACTACTACCTCCAGTTCGGCGGTCGGGTTCATACTGCTCGGCGGCATGGGCGCGGTCTTGGCCTGGAAGGCGCCCCCCGGACGACGCCGGTGGTTGCACCCGCTCTCACTGTTGTTGGCCGCATATGTCAGTTGGTGCGCGGCTAGTTACACGTGGAGCGACGATGCGTTTCTCACGCTCCGCAAACTCGCGATTTTGCTGCTCATGCTCGCCGGCGCGTACGGCGTTGCGCTGCGTTGCACGCTCGCCGACATCGTGTGGTCGGTCATTCTCTGCTTGACCGGCACGCTGCTGGTTGGATTCGTTGCCGAGATCTCACAGGGCATGTTCCGACCTTGGCGCGGCGAGTACCGCTTCGCCGGCACGCTCGATCCCAACGGCATCGGACTGGAAGCGGCCACCCTGGCGCTGGCGACGTGGATCGTTCCCTATGAAGGTCGTCGCCGCACCTTCGTGCGCGTTGCGCTGGTCGGCTTGGCCGTAACCGTCGTCGTCATGACCAAGTCGCGCACGACGCTGGCGGCACTCGTAGCCGGCGGCATGCTCGCCATGCTGCTGCGGGCCCGCGGACAACAACGGTGGCTCATCGTATCGGGCGCCGTCGCCGCGGCGTGCGTGCTGGGGCTGCTATTGAACTTCGTCTCGGTGGCCGACATTCAAGACTCGGCCAGCGTGGCGTCGATGGGTCGCAAGGAAAACCTCTCGTCGCTCACAGGGCGTTGGCCGTTGTGGCAAGCCGTGCTCAAGGAGGCCGACAAGGCGCCGATTCTCGGCTTCGGCTATGGCGCGTTTTGGTCGACGGAGCGCATCTACCGTTACTCGGATGCATTCCTGTGGCACATTCCGCACGCCCATAACACGTATCTCGACCTGGTCCTGGCGACCGGCGTCGTGGGACTGGCGTTGTACTTGCTCTGGGCGATCGCGACGGGAGTCTCCGGCTGGCTGCGCTACGACCGCGTCGGCAACCCGGCCGATCTGTTCGTCGCCTGCTACGTTGCGCTCTGCCTGGTTCACGGCTTCGCCGAGTCGAAAATCCCTGGCGCTGGCGTGACGACGTTTTTGCTCTATGCGTGCGGCGCGTCGCTGGCGCTCAAGCCCGCTGTGGCGCCCGCCCTGGCCGAGACGCCCGAGTCCGCGGCGCCCCGCCCTGCCCCGCCCCTATGGCAGCCGTCGCGTCGACTAAGCGTGTGATCGCGTTCGCTCAAAACACGCCGCCGCTCCAGCCGTCAATTCCGTCAACTCAACGAGTCACGCATACCACGCCTGGCCGATGCTATCCGCAACTGAACAACAATCGACGCCCAGCGGCCACGCCACCGACGCAGACGCGAAAGACGTTGCCGTGTTGATTACCTGCTTCAACCGGCGCGAAACGACGTTGCAGTGCCTGCGCCGGCTGAGCGCGCAGGAGATTCCCGCAGGGTACCGCCTGCGCGTGTTGCTAACCGACGACGGCAGCAGCGACGGCACCGGCGACGCCGTACGAGCTGAGTTTCCCGACGCGACCGTTTTGCAGGGGGACGGCAACCTGTACTGGTGCGGCGGCACGATGCTGGCGTGGGAGGCGGCCCGGCCCGCAGATTTTTATTTTTGGCTGAACGACGATGTCACGCTGCGCCCCGGCGCCGTGGCCACCCTATTGCGTGTCTACGAGCAAGCCGGAGATTCTCGCTGCATTGTCGTTGGCGCCGCCTGCGATCCGGAAACCAAACGCACTGTCACCGGCGGCATGCGCCGCAAGAGCTGGCACGACGTGAGCGTCATTGCGCCCAGCGACCAATGGCAGCCGTGCGACGCGATCAACGGCAATATCGTCTTGGTGCCGCGGCAGGCTGACGAAATCGTCGGCGGTCTCGACCCCGCGTACACGCATTTCTTTGCCGATGGAGATTTTGGCATGCGCGCCCGCAAGGCGGGCATTCCCATCATCCTGGCGCCGGGACACCTCGGCGAGTGCGCACTCAACCCAATCGAAAGCACGTCGTTCGGCAAGACGCTTACCTTTGGCCAGCGCTGGCGCCGCATGGTCGGTCCCAAGGGCTACCGGCCGCCCCGCCAATGGTGGGCCTTCGTCCGCGCCCACGCGCCGCGTCCCAAAGTGCTGTATTGGCTCACGCCTTACTGTTTGTTCTTCATCGAAAGCCTGTTCGGCGGTCGCATTCGCCTGCGTCGTAACGTGCGCCGACCAATCGACGACGTGGTCCGTTCCGTTTGACTCGCCCCCTCCGCCCATTCCTCTGAATACGACCCCGGCCGCGAAAGACATGACCGATCGCCTCGCATCAACCGACGCCCGTCCGCCGCGCTGCTCGCAGCGGGCCAGCGGACTTTGCGCGCGCCGGGGGAGATCGCGGTGATGAAAGTGTTGCTCTGCCACACGCACTACCTACAGCGCGGCGGCGAAGACCGCTCGTTCGAGGAAGAACGCGATCTGTTGCGCGCCGCCGGACACGAGGTGCTGGAGTTTGTGAAGTCCAACGAGGACATGGCGGAGATGTCGTCGCTGCGCGCCGCGGCGGTGACGGTGTGGAACCGCCGCGCGTCCGCCGAAGTGGCGGCGCTGATCGACGCCCACCAACCCGCCGTGCTGCACGCGACCAACACGTTCCCGCTCATCTCGCCGGCCGTGTGTCATGCGGCTCACCGGCGCGGCGTGGCCGTAGTGCAGGCGTTGCGGAACTATCGCCTGCTGTGCGCCGGCGCCTACCTGAT
>JAGQOU010000169.1 GCA_020427145.1 Planctomycetales bacterium
TGGGCGGTCAGCATGAACGCCATGTCGCTCGAGTCGACTTCGTGGTACGAACCGTCGTTCACCTCGACCGTCAGGCCCACCACCGGGTATCCGGCAACCGGGCCCTTCACCATCATGTTGCGGAAGCCCTTTTCAATGGCCGGGATGTAGTTCTTGGGAATGCGGCCCTGCACGATTTTGTCGATGAACAGGAACTCGTCTCCCTCAGCGGCCTCGCGATCCTCTTCGGTCATCGGCGCCATCCGGCCCTTGATGTGACCGTACTGACCCGAACCGCCCGTTTGCTTCTTGCGTTTGTGGTCAAACTCGAACGGCACGGTGCCGCTTTCGCGGTAGCTGACCTTGGGAGCTCCCACCTCGACCTCGACGCCGTATTCGCGGCGGATCCGCTCGACGTAGATCTCCAGGTGCAATTCGCCCATGCCGGCGATGATCGTCTCGTTGGTTTCCTCGTCCGTCATCACGTGGAAGGTCGGGTCTTCCTTGCGGAATCGCTGCAACGCCTTGGAAAGCTTGTCGGCGTTGTCGCGGGACAGCGCGGTGACGCTCATCTTGATCACTGGCTCGGCGACGAAGATGTTTTCCAGCGAGCAGTAGTTCGCCTCGGAGCAGTAGGTATCGCCGCTGGCGCAGTCGATGCCCATGATGGCGACAATGTCGCCGGCCGAGGCCGAATCGATCTCTTCGCGCTTGTCGGAGTGCATCCGCACGATGCGACTGAAGCGTTCCTTCTTGCCCGTGCGTTGGTTGAAGTAGGCTTCGCCCTTTTTGATCGTGCCCTGATAAATGCGAGTGTAGGTCAGCTGGCCGTACTCGTCGTCGACGATCTTGAACGCCATGCCCACGAACGGCAGCTTGAGATCGGGCTTCAGCTCGATCTTCTCGCCTTCGTTCTTGGGGTCGTTGCCGACGTTCTTCACCTCGGTCGGCGCCGGGAGGTAACGGTTGATTGCGTCGAGCAGCGGCTGCACGGCCTTGTTCTTGAACGCCGAGCCCAGGAACACTGGGGTGAACTCCTGGTAGATGACCGCGTGGCGGCAGATGTCGTGGATCAGCTTCTCCTCGATCTCCTCCTCGCCGAGCAACTTCTCCATCAGGTCGTCGCTGTACATCGACAGGGCTTCGAGCATCTCGGTGCGCGACGTTTCGGCTTCGTCCTTGAGTTCCGCGGGGATCTCGGCGATGCGGATCGTCTCGCCCTTATCGCCGTCGTTGTAGATGGCCTTCATCGTGATCAAATCGACCACGCCCTGGAAGTTTTCTTCCTTGCCGATGGGGATCTGCATGAGCACGCAGTCGGCGCCCAGCTTCTCGCGGATCTGCTTGACGACGCTACGCGGATTGGCGCCGGTGCGGTCCATCTTGTTGATGAACGCCAACCGAGGAACGTGGTATCGCTTCATCTGCCGGTCGACAGTCATCGACTGCGACTGCACGCCTCCCACCGAGCAGAGAACCAGCACGGCTCCGTCGAGCACGCGGAGGCTGCGTTCCACCTCGACCGTGAAGTCGACGTGGCCCGGGGTGTCGATCAGATTGATCTTGTGGTTCTTCCACTCCAGGCTCGTGGCGGCGCTGGTGATGGTGATGCCGCGCTCTTTTTCGAGTTCCATGTGGTCCATGGTGGCGCCGTCGCCGCCGCCGCGGACGTCCTCGATCTTATGGATGCGGCCCGAGTAGAACAGGATCCGCTCGCTGAGGGTCGTCTTGCCCGAGTCGATGTGGGCCGAGATGCCAATGTTGCGAACTTTCTGCAGGTCCATGAGGGGCCTCAAACCAAGTAACGAAGGAAACGTGTTGAATTGGGGAGTGTGATTTGCGGTGCGAATCCATCGCGACTGCGGTCGGCGCAAGGGACGCCGGTTTCACAGTTGTGTCAAACAGTGGCGCCGCCGCGCGGTGGCGGCTTCGACCGAGGCTCCGGCAGCGAGCACGTCGGACGAGCGGGGTCGCGGCGGCGAGGGACGCCGGGGGGCTCCCTCGTGGGCGGGGCGGTCGTGGTGCGTTGTCGCTTGCGATCTCTCTTTGCGTACGGCAAAGCACTCCATTCTTGCGTTTGGCGGCCGCGGAAGCTAGCCCGGTTGGGACGATTTTCGCGAACATACGCGGCAGTAGCGGTTCTGCGACTCCCCGCAACAGGGCGCCCAGGATAGATTCTCCCGGCCCGCTCCAGCTAGAGCGATTTGGGGGTAAACTCTGAAGATTCGGCGGCCGTGACCGTCCGGAGGCGAGTTTCCGTCGCCGCAGCCCATTCCTGTTCGCGAAGCCGCCATGACACCTTCCAATTCTGCCGCCGCGCCGACTCCGACCAACGGAAGCGTGGGAAATCCGCCCCTGCCTGCGGGCTGGTTGAGCCGCTGGCCCTGGGTCACCTTCGTGCTGCCATTGGCGGTTTACATGCTGGCGGGCTCGCTTGAACCCAGTCCGCCGCCAGCCGCCGACGCGTCCGCTGTGGCGTCGGAGGATTCCGCCGACCCGCTGCAAGACGTTGCCGAAATGCCGGCGGAGACGGAGGCCCCGGCAGCTGAGTCGCGCTGGCCGCACCTGCCCTACAGCGCCTATCCGCTGGTCTACACGGTCAAGCTGGTGCTGACCCTGGCCGTCATGATTGCCGTATGGCCGGGCTATCGGGCGTTTCACGGGCGAATTAGTCCGCTGGCGCTGCTCGTGGGCGTCGTGGGCGCTGTGCTGTGGATCGTGCTGTCAGAACTGCAGCTGGAGCGAAAGATCGGCCCCTGGGCGGCTCTGCTGGACATGTTGGGCCTGGGCGGGTCGCGAGCGAGCTTCAATCCGCTGGAGCAACTGGCGGACAATCCGGCCTGGGCGTACGGGTTTCTGGCCATCCGCTTGGCGGGTCTGGCGCTGATCGTCCCGGTGATCGAGGAGTTCTTCTTGCGCGGGTTCCTGATGCGGTTCGTCATGCACCCCAATTGGCCGGAGGTGCCCTTCGGCAGCGTCAACGGCGTGGCGGTGGCGGTCGGCACGGCGTTTCCCATGCTCTACCACCCCGAGCAACTGGCGGCGCTGGTGTGGTTTAGCCTGGTCACCTGGCTGATGGTGCGGACCAAGAATATCTGGGACTGCGTGGTTGCCCATGCGGTCACCAACGGCCTGCTGGGAGCCTATGTCATCGCCACCGGCTCGTGGCATTTGATGTAGAGAGATTAGAGAGATTAGAGAGAGAGGTCAGAGGTCAGAGGTCAGAGGTCAGAGGTCAGAGGTCAGAGGTCAGAGGTCAGAGGTCAGAGGTCAGAGGTCAGAGGTCAGGATCTCGCTGCGGCGGTTGCCTGTTCTTCGCGACGGAATCTCTGCCTCAATCGGCGACCGGTGAGGTGCGGTAGGGCTCGTGCGCCTCGTAGAGTTGCAGGCGGTATTCGTACCCCTCGCGCAGCTCGGCGGGGGCGACGTCCAACGCTTGTTGCTCGGTGGCGATTGCCTCGTCAAATCGTTCCGCACTCGCCAATGCCGCCGCGAGGGCGTCGAGGGCGGCGTGCCGGTCGCCGTATCCGCATTCCAGCGCCTGCTGGGTGCCGAGCAGAGCATTTTCGGCGTCCCGGTAGTCGGCGTCAGGGCATGTCGCCAGGAGCCACGACCCGTTGCGGTATGCGTGAGCGCAGGCGTCGTCCAGTTCAATCGCCTGGGCGTAGTCCGCCAGGGCGTCGCCGTAGCGGCCCAGGTCGGCGAGCAAATCTCCGCGACTGCAGTAGACCGCGGCGCTGGGCTCGCCGATTTCAATCGCAGCATCAAAGTCGGCCACGGCTTTGTCCCATTCGCCCTGCATATGCAAGACGCGCGCCCGACCGACCAGGGCCGCGACGAGCTGATCGTCGATTTCGATCGCCCGCGAGTAGTCGGCGATGGCGCTCGGCAGATCGCCGGCCTGCACGAACAGCGTCCCCCGATTGGCGAAGGCCTTCGCGAAGTCGGGGTTCAGTTCGATGACGCGCGACACGTCGTCAAACGCTTCGGCGAACAGTCCTTGTTGAGCGTAGGTGACGCCGCGATTGTGGAGCGTGCGCCAATGATTGGGATCGTAGTCCAGCGCGGCGCGGAAGTCGGCCATCGCCAAGGCGTCGTGGCCGCTTTCGGTGCGGATCTCGCCGCGGCGATTGAGCGCCCAGGCCGCCAGCTGCGTGGCAAACTGCCGCTGATCGCCCTCAGCGCCTGCGCGAACCGCGTCGCTGCAGAGCGTGATAATCTCCGAGTACTCGCCCTCCGACTCGGCGGCGAGCGAGATCTGATGCGCTTGGAGCAGACGTTCGGCGACAGGGGCGATCGGCGGAGTCGGTTGGGCGGCAGGTTCGACTTCCTGCTGCCGTTGTCGTGGTCGCGATTGTCGATTTGACGGCCTGCGCGCACCGACTTGTACCGGCTTGGGCGCGGGTTCCTCATCGTCGCCCTCCAGGGTATGCAGCCGGTCGGCCAGCGAGCGCCCGCCCGTCTGCGGTCGCAGTTGCAGCGTGGTTGAGCGCCGCAGCGGCTGTTGCGGGCCGGCGTACGCGGCTCCCGAGCCGTACAAACTGGCGGGAATGACTTCACTATCGGTCACGAACTTCGGGCGCTGAGCGCGCAGCGGCTCGTCCGTCGGACCGTCGCCGACGACCGTCATCTGGCTCGGATTCACCAGTTCAGCAACCCCCTCGTCGGAACTCGACCAGGGGATTGGTTCGCGCTCCGGCGCCGCGGCGGCATCGTCGACCTGATCGCTGGCCAGCACCGCATCGGCGGGGCCGTCGGCCACGAGCACAATGGTGTTCTTAGACGATTGCGGCTCGTCAGCCGCAGCGGGCTGGACAAGCGCCGCCATTGCGGCGCCAGCTAGCAATGCCGTCGGAACCCAGTTTCGCCCGGCAGTGAGCCAAGTGAACGCATCCATGCGATTTCAATCCGAGACACGAGTAGAGAAGCTGAAGAGTCGTGCGCAAGGACCGTGCCAATCGGAGGCGCAGTCCCGCTGCCAGCTTCATCGACCTGTGCGTAGAGTCGACGTAAATGAAAACGCCAAGAATATCCGCAGTGTCAACGTATTTTGCGCAGACCCACAGGCCGCCAGTTCGCCCTGGGGGAAACGCTAGCAGCAGTTGTCCTTTGGCGCCGATTTGCCGATCACGCCGGGTGCGTCATCGAGGCCGGGTCGAGCAACTCGTCGAGCTTGGCGGCGTCCATCAGCTTCTGGTCCAGCACCAACTGACGGATCGTCTTGTTCTCCGCGAACGCTTGCTTGGCGAGCTTCGCGCAGTTTTCATAGCCAAGTTCCGGGGCCAGGCTGGTCACCAGCATGAGCGATTGGTCGATCAGTTCCGCACAACGCTCTTCGTTGACGACCAGGTCCACCAGCAACTTGTCGACGAACACGCTGGCCGAGTTGGCTAGCAGCTTCACCGACTCCATAAAGGCGTCGATCATCACCGGCATCGCCACGTTAAGTTCGAACAGCGAGCCCACGCCGCCGAGCCCGGAGGTCGTCACAACCGCGTCGTTGCCGATCACCCGGCAGGCGACCTGCATCACCGATTCGCACATGACCGGGTTCACCTTGCCGGGCATGATGGAGCTGCCCGGTTGCGTGGCCGGCAGCATGAGTTCAAAGATGCCGCACCGCGGGCCGCTGCCGAGGTGGCGAATATCGTTGGCGATCTTGGTGAGCGATACGGCGATCGTCTTGAGCTCGGCGTGAGCGGCGACGAACGAGTCTTTCGCGGCCTGCGCTTCGGGGTGGTTCTCCGCCTCTTGGAATTCAACGCCGAGCTCTTTCGACAGCGCGGCGCACACCTTGGCGGCGAACTCGGGGTGCGTGTTGATGCCGGTGCCGACGGCCGTGCCGCCGATGG
>JAGQOU010000170.1 GCA_020427145.1 Planctomycetales bacterium
TCCAGCGATGGCGCCGCGAATGGCGAATCTTCCCCACAGCCGACCCGGACGCGATTGAGACGGCGAAGACTCGGCGAGAGTTGAGTAAGATAGCCGTCCGGCTGGGGATGACGCCCACCCCTTCTCTAGCAGGCCCGAGTTCGGCGTTGGACAATCCGATTTCCGACGTACTCGCTGCTCCCCACCACCCGATCGAACGTCCATGCAACTGACCATCCACCGTGGCACGCAAGAAATCGGCGGAAGTTGCCTGGAGGTAGTCAGCGGCAAGACGCGGCTGATTCTCGATGTTGGGATGCCGTTGTTAGATCGAAAGGGCAATTCGCTCGATTGGATGAGACTGGGGCAAGCATCGAAGGAGGAGTTGGATTCCCGGGGACTCATCCCGCCTGTGAGCGGACTGTTTTCTGCCGGCAGCCCGCCCGCGGCCATCGTCCTGACCCACGGCCACCTGGATCACACCGGCCTGGTGGATCGCACCGACCCGACGATTCCAATCTATGCGACCCGGGGGACGAGCAAGATGATGTTGGCCGGCAATCTATTCGCTCGACAGGTTGCCCTGCCCCGCGAACGGAGCCGCGAGTTGACGCCGCGCGAGTCGGTCGAGATCGGCGCTTTTCGGGTCACGGCATTTTCGGTGGACCACTCGATCTTCGGCAGTGCAGCCCTACTTGTCGAAGCGGAAGGCCAGTCGTTGCTCTACTCCGGCGACTTGCGACTCCACGGAAGAAAACCAGGCATGGCGACCGAGATCTTCGCGTCATGCGGAAAGCGAGAAATCGACGTGCTGGTCATGGAGGGGACTCATCTCGGCCAGCCGCAGGACGATCAACGCACGGAGTACGAGTTGGAAGAGCAACTGGTCGCTGAAATCAATTCGACATCGGGATTGGTCTTGGCGTCATTTTCACCTCAGCACGTCGATCGAACCGTGAGTTTCATTCGAGCGGCGATTCGAACCGGGCGAACCTTCGTCGCCGACGCCTACACGGCGTTCGTGCTGCACCTCGTTTCGAGCGAAACTCGCGTCCCGGTTCCCGGCAAGAGTCCCGGATACCCCGTGTTCTTTCCCAAGTTTCTGAAGCGATCGAAGAAACGCGAACTCCTGGATCGGATTTGTCCCTTCATGGCCGAAGCGGAGATTCGCTTGGAAGTCATTCTCAATGATCCACAGAAATACCTGATGGTGTTCCGTCCGTCGATGATTTCCTCCGACTTCAGCGGCGAACTTCCGGCCGAATGTTTGTGCCTCTATTCTCGATGGTACGGGTACCTGGAACAACCAGAGTGGAGGGATGCCGTGCTGCACCTTGATCGTGTCGGCGGGCGGCTCAACGAAGCCCATGCATCCGGTCACATCTACGTCGATGACATTCGACGATTTATCGCGGGCGTCAATCCTCGTGTCGTCATCCCGGTCCATTCATTTGCACCGCACGAGATCAAGCAGTTCGACTGCAACGTGCAACTGCTCAGCGATGGAATGCCGCTCGAATTAGAATGACGATATCACATACCTGAAGTGTAGATGTCCTGTGAGTTACATGGCAACAAGATCAGATTACGAGTCCAAATTCGACTACAAGGAGTACCAAGTGTGGCCATACGGCTCCCCCGGTCCGGCGGGCCTATAAGTTGACTTGAACCCCTTGTCCTCCACCATGATCGGCTTTAACACGAATCCACCGATTTGAGCGTGATCCGGCGAGAAGTACTCTCTAAATCTCTTGCCGCTCTTAGTTCCCAAGTAAGCATTCACAACTTTCTTGCCGGCAATCTCGTTGGCTTCGCAAATTGATTTCATGCGTTTATCAATGTAGCGGCTGGCATAATCTCGAAAGTCCTGAAGGATTTTGGCGCCTTCGACGGTACCTTCCGCCTCCGCTATCCTCTTCTCAATGGCGTCGTGATCGGCATCGGGAGGGCACATGACAGATGTCTCGCAATGACGTACAAAGAATAATCGTGCATCTCTGCACCAATTCGACAACACAATTGGTGCACGAATTACACGTCACCGCCATTGTAGTAGCTCAGCTTCGTTTGTCGAGAAATCAGTGACGACAAGGCGTACGCCGACGACGCATTTCGCGTCGGCCATCATCGCACAAGCGAGATTGACCGACCCCGATCGCCGTGAACCGCGAAGCTGCATTTGGTAGTACTGCTTCGGTGCAAGCAACACCACCCATGGCTCTGCGCTAATCTCTGGGAGAACTTCATCGAAGCCAGTGGGGATTGCTCCGGAAACTGATCTCTGGCCTTTCCACCCCTCAAATCCGCGCGTCAGTTTTGAAAAGTTCCCGTTTTGCAGCAAGCAAGCGAGATAGTCCAATCCCTCAAGAATTGCGATCAATAGCGAGTCGCGGTTGTCCTCTCTCTTGCATTCGAAAACTACCAGCCCGCCGTCCTGCCGGACGCCCACCAGATCAGCGCGACGACTCTTCTCCTTGTCGCCACCTTGAGTGGGGAACTGCCAACCGAGCAACCAGGTTTTTTCCTGCTCCAAGACAAGGCATCCGGGATCAGTTGGCGATTTCAGGCATTGTAAATACAGTCTCTTGACAAGGTGCTCTTCTCGCGTCCCCTCGACGTCCGGCGCGTCGTCTCGATTGATGAAAACTTCGCCCTCATACGTCGCGTCATCGCAACGCTGAGTTCGAAAGGCATCGATCAACATACCTGCTACGAGATGGCGGCCTTTCCGCTTCAGGCAATCAGCGTCCGAAGCCTCTCTCGACATCTGCTCCCAAGCATCGGGAACGAATCGCTGCAAGAGCAATTGCCAATGCGGGGTATCGCCTTTCGCGGACCGCAAGTAGCTCAGCCACAATCGCAGACTCATGATGACCTCCACCGCCGTTACACAGGATGAGTGCAGAGGGGTGGAGGCTAAACGGGCCCGTTGCCACCTGTGGGTCGGGGCCACATTGGCGAGTCGCTTCCCAACGACATGCATCAGACTGAGCCCGTCACGGCCAGCAAAGGCCGGGAAAGTGAACGCGAACGGCAACGGAACGAGAGCGCGAATAGTCGACACAATGTGTCAGCAGTGGGTCGTTCCAAAGACCCACAGATGGCACACCGACAATTTATGGTGAGAGCCGTGGACAGACTGAGTTTCCGACGGCAAATCACCTCGCATGGCCAAGAAAAAGAAATCACCCAATTCGCGCAGTGACGCGGACCGTCGAGTACGACAGTGCGAGCGTGTCGCACGAAGCTTGAAGGTGCTGCAATGCATCATGGGCCCCGGGCGATGGGATGCAGAGGCATTGGCTCAGGAGTGCGAATGCTCGACGAGGACGATTCAACGCCATCTGCAGGTGCTCGCCATGGCGGGCGTTCCGTTTCGATACGACCCCGAACTTCGGTCCAACAGAGTCCCGTCGAGCTACCGGTTCCCTGGCCTGTCACATTCCCGTTCCGCTTCGCCAGCGGAGATCGATTTGAAGCGGGTTCAGGCCGCCGGCAGTGAGTTGCTGCGGGATGGGCGACTTTTCATGAATTCCCTGGAAGCGTTTTGCAGGTCAATCGACGAGCAGGCGGATCGTCCCTGAGTCTTAAATAGTAGACGCCGATGGAATCGGCGTGGGATCGCCCGAAGAAAACAGATTGGACCGTCAAAGGTTTGATTTTTTTTCGAGACTTCGCTATCTTCTTGGTAGCTGTGCCAGCGAGAATTGCTCGCATAGGCAGCAAACAGGGAGCTGGGTTGCCTTCCGGTCGTCTAAGCACGGTGTGTAACCGGCTCATCCACGAATTTCATTGATGAAGTTCCGCCGCGTGCTGGGACCAAGCAACACTCTTTGTTGCTTGCGAACCCGGAAACAAGCATCGGATTGCCCTTGCACGTAGGCGGACCCCCAAGTGTGGGGGCCTTGACCGGTGCGGCAGCTCCATCGGCCTGGCGTGACACCGATTTCCGCATCAGAAGATGCGGAGAAAGGTTCGTTGCGCCATGTCGGATATAGAAGATTTGCCTACCCTTCTCTCGGCGGCGCAAGTCGCCGCAATTCTCGGTACTAGCCGCGAATGGGTCTACGCCGCTGCTAACGCCGGCAAGCTTGAGCATTTCCGCTTCGGCGGCCACCGACGGTTCGATCTACAGGATCTCCTGGCATATATCGACCGATCGCGAGCAAGCGGCTGCCGGCAGGCCAAATCCATTCGCCCGCCATCCAGCCTGACGTTGCCTCGGCACTTCAACCTCGAGCGACTGAAGAAGGCTTGGGAACAGCCCCAAGACACTAGCGAACACACTCCGGTCAGAAAGCGCACGACCAGCTAGTGCTTTCCCTCGTGCGTTTCGTGTTCGGTGCTTTTCCCCCGCTGCTTCAGCTCATTTGCTGCAAGGCGTCTTGGAGGTACTCGTGGTTTTCATTCAGATGTCCGTAAACCCGAGACACCATCGTTGTATCTCGGTGCCCCATCAGCGCAGACACAGTGGCCGTATTCAACCCACTCGTGAGCCCGCGGTGGGCAAATCTGTGCCGCAATCCGTACGCGTAGACGGGTTCCTTGACGCCGAGTTTCTTGCGAAGTCGATTCAACGCAAGTTGAAAGGAGTTCGTATTCCAGGGTTCGCTTCGCGAATTGAGAAACACGGCACCAGTGGTCGCACGCGATCGCATCGCCCGCATCAACTGCCTAACGCGTCGTGGCAGGAAGATTTTACGAGCGGTTCCGGTAGCGTGGCTCGTTTTGTGTTCATGCAAGATCAAGTGATCGTCGAAAACGTCCGACCACCGAAGCCCGAAGATCTCGGATGGCCTGGCTCCCGTGTACTTCAGTACAAAAAGGACGCGTTTGACCCGCTTTGGCGCCGCACGCCGGATTCGGCAGTATGCCGTATCGCTAAGCAGGTCCCGACGCGGCGTGCGTCGAGGCTGCTTGAGCGATGTGATGGGGTTTTTTCCAATCAACCCCTTTTCCACCGCCCAGGAGAAGACCCGCTTTACGTCTCGGATTGCATTGGCTTTCGTATTGAAGGACCTCCAGCTGGGCTTGCCGCTAATCCATTGATCGACGTGGAACGGCCTCAGTTCCGATACGCGAAGTCGACCGTATGCGCAGCAGAACCCCTCAAGAAACCAATGCTTGTCGCGATAAGTGCGGGCACTGAGGTGCGATTCGGCCCAGTCGAGAAACTGCTCGCAAATCGTCAGCACGGTAGGGTCAGCGGCGCCTGGCTTTTCAACGGTCACGCTCAGCAAATCAGCAAGCGCCAATTGGGCGGCGCGCTTGTTCTTCTTGCCCTTAGCCAGCAGATGTTGCCGGCCGTCGATCGTGGTCATCCATGCATCGGTACCTTTCCGGTACCAAGGTTCTGGCGTGCGAGACATCTTAAAACCCTCCGATTGAAATGGAACAACCCAGATTCACTGTTCGGGTTGACCGGAAGGTCGCTCGCCACTCCTTGCCCGTTGGCGCGGGCAAGGAGTCTACTCATGCCGTGCATTTTGCCGTGCACAAGCGTTGCACTTCGCGTTTCAATCGACGTAAGTGCTTACGCTGTCAGTATCCCGGAGAGGATTCGAACCTCTAACCTTCGGCTTCGGAGGCCGACGCGCTATCCAATTGTGCCACCGGGACGCGGCGTGTTGCCCTTGGGGGCACCTTGCACACCTTATTAAAGAGTATCGCGTCGGTTGGGTGGTGACAACGGGCAGGCGGCTCAGCCGGGGGGCCAGGTCAGCGAGCGACCGCCCAGCAGGTGGAAGTGGAGGTGATCGACGGTTTGCCCGCCGTCGGCGCCGCAGTTGACCACCACGCGGTAGCCATCCTCGGCCAGGCCCAACTGACGGGCCAGATCGCGCACCACCAGCCACATATGTCCCAGCAGCGCCGCGTCGGCATCCGTCAATGCGTCAATCGACTCCACGGGCTGCTTGGGGATCAGCAGGACATGCGTGGGGGCCTGCGGGTTCACATCGTGAAACGCCAGGCACTTGTCATCCTCAAACACGATCTTCGCGGGGATTTCCCGATCGATGATCTTTTGGAAAATCGTTGACATCGGCGTTCCTTGATTTCGACGGGCAGGTGACGCCGCCCGACAACGGGCCTGGGGAGCCTACGGCAGCGCGGTTGGATCGATGGCTTCGTCGGGCAGCATGACGGGAATGCCGTCGACAATCGGGTACAACCGGTCGCCCGCCGCGTTCAGCAAGCCCCCCTGGATCGGCTTCTCCACCTTGGCGCCGCCGACAGTCGTCGCGGCGCCGCGGGCGATCGCGCTGTTGATGTTCGCCACCAACGACGCGTCAGCCTCGGCCAAAGCGCCGCCTTCCACGGGGCATCTCAAGATTGCCAGCAATTCGTCGGTGACCAACGCCATTGAAACTTCCCTCGATTTGCAGCTGCTGCGTCCGCGGCGATCGCCAGGCACGGTTCCGGCCCGTATTCTAGGGTCGACGGCGGCGGCCTGCTAGCGACGGCCGGAATCTGCTGGCGCCCGCAAAGTTTCGCGAACCTCCCGCGTCCGCCGCTCGCCGGCGGCGAGGGGCCGCCGCCACCGGGTTCTCATTCATGCGCCTGCGCGCGTGGCGCCGATGATCTTCCTGGCGCCTACGGCGCAGCCAAGGAGACGGCTGCGCGTCGGTCGCCGGCCAGAGTGGCCGCTCCATGCCGCCGCCCGACGTCCGCGAATGAATCGCAGCCCCGGGGTCCGTCTATGATTGTCACGTCGCGCCGCTATTTGCTCCCCGGCGTCGTCGCTGCTTTGCTGGCGACCGCCGACGCCCGAGCCCAACAGGTTCAATACGAAACGGGCCCCGACGGGGTCAAGTATCAGGTGACGCGCACGACCGTCAATCGCACAGTGCCGGTCACCGAGAACCTGACGCAAACGCAAACCACCTACCGGCAGCAGGTGGTCACCGAGAACCAGCAGTTCCAGCAGGTCTACCGGGTTCCCGTCACGCAGTACCAACTGGTCACGCGAATTCATGGTCGCTGGAATCCGTTCGTCACGCCGTACTACACGCATGAGTACGAACCCGTGACGAGCTACCAGCAGCAGGTGGCCACGGTCACCATGCCGGTGACTCGCATCTCGTGGGCTCCCGAGACGCGTACGGTCGAGACGCCCGTGACGCGCTATGCGGTGCGACCGGTGGAAGTGACCGAGCGCGTGGCGCTCAGCGCGCCCGCGGCGGCGCGCCCGCTAATGGCCGCCAACTCGGCGCCGGCCGCCGCGGCGGGTCCTTCGGCGACGATCGCCACACGCCCCTCAGCCCCGATTTCCAGCGCTGCGGCCCCCTACGGCGGACGCGCGATGACCAGCGATCCCCCGCGCCAAGGCAGCGGCTGGCAGGCGCAGACCGGTTCGCGCTACCAGTGATCCGGGGGGCGCCCCTTGAATCGACCACCGACTCCATCCGGGTGACAGACGCGGATGCCAATAGAAAAACGCCCCGGCAGGGTCATGCCGGGGCGTTTTCGTTGTGTCGGGCGGACCGATTCGGCGACGGCGGCCCGCAAGCTCATGGGGTGCTTCGTCTAAGTTCTTGCGCGGCGGCGGGATCGCCGTCCCGCGGCGGGGGCTCCCCATTCCTTCGTCAGCGACTCGAACACCTCCGGGGTTTCGTAACGTACGACGCCTTTTCCCTCGGGCATGGGGCCAATCAATCCCCGAAACACGGGCATGCCGCGCAGGCTCAGGTCCGTGCTGCAATCGTCAACGCCGATTTGCGTGTGCATTCGCAGCACCGCATCGGCGTGAGGGTAGTCGCGGGTGCGCAGTTCGCCGTTCTGTCCGCGGCTGACAATCCGAATCATTTTCTCCGTGGGCATGGGCAACTCTTGCAGTTTCGGGGAGAGGTCAGGACACCCTGCAGTATCGGCGGGCCCTAGCTAGCAGCGGCAGACTATTGCCGGGCCGTGGCAAATGGCTCACACGGCGTGGAACCCGCACATCTGCTGCCCGCCGCGTTGCCGTTGCAATCGCCGACGTCCGCAGCGGCTGGGCAAACCCTGCGGGCCGATTCGACCGCGGCAGTTGCTCGGCGGCCGATTCGGGCCCTTTGCCAACCCGCCCAGAGCCGATTGCGAGCCGGCCCCCTAGCCGATAAACTGCGAGGCCCAGGAGGGTACGCGAATTGGCTAGCAGCCTGACTCGAAATCAGGTGTCCCGTAAGGGATTGGGGGTTCGAGTCCCCTGCCCTCCGCTGCGTAACGCTCTTTGACAACCTAACTTAGGGAATCTTCCCGCGGTTCGCCCTCGACGCGACCGGGCGGGGGGTCACCTGCAGGGTCACCCAACGCGCCCCACACGCGCGCGGCGAGCGCCTGCGCCTCGCTGTGAAAATAATACTGCATCGTAGTATCCGCCGACCGGTGTCGCATCCACTCGGCCAGCTCCGCTTGCGACAGCACCCGCCCGAGGCGCGTCGTGAAGGGGCGGCGCCCGACGTCGTGACTGGTGGCGCACTTCCGCGTGTCGGCGTCTGTGACGACGCCCGCCTTGCGGCCAATGTCCCCGACGATGCGGATCACGCGCCCAGCCGTCATTTGCTCCGCTTTGCGGCCCGGCAGCGAGAAGACGTAGCCGCGTCGCGACTCGGCGGGGCAATCGATCAGGGCCCAGAATTCCGGCGTGATTGGCTGGTATTGGTCGGTGCGGCGTTTCTGGCCCTCGGCGCGAATCCCCAGCATGGGGATCGGGTGCGTGCAATCGACCCACAGCAGCCCCCCGGGATCCCACGACAGCCGCAGCAATTCGGATATCCGCAGCCCCGAATGCCAGAGTCCATGGAGCAGTCGCTCCCAGCGGCGGGAGTCCTTGGGGCGGACCTTGGGAACCGCCGCCAGCAGCCGCTCAAACTCCTCCAGGGTGATCGGTCGCGATCGCATCCGCTTGCCCTTCGCCTGTCGCGGCATCGCCACGCGCGGGCGGCGGTCGATCAGCCCCAGCCGCTCGGCCCAGCCCAGCGCGGCCCGCAACGCCCGCAGATACGCGGCAATCGACGCCGGCGACTTTCCTTCCTCGCGGAGCCGCAGCGAAAACCTGCTCAACAGCGAGGCGGTGAGATCCTCCAACCGGATCAACTCCGGGTTGTGCAATCGCTCCAAGGCGTTGGCGGCCGTCGTCCATTGCGATCGGTACTTGGCGCTCAACTCGGCAAGGTGCTCGCGCTCGTAGCGGGGCCGGAAACGATCCCAGTGCAGCGCACCGGAATCGACCGTCCCGGCGGCAATCTCCTCCTCCAAGGCCGCCGCGAGGCGCTGGGCCTCGCGGCGGCGGGTCGTCTGGGCGGACCGCTCGCGCGGGCGGCCGGTCTGGGGATCGACCCAGCGGAGCACGAGATACCGCTTATCGGCCCGTTTGACGACCTTCACCGGCGTGCGTCTCATGGGTCGCCCCGTTCGATCCAGCGAATGATGTTCGCGCCCGCCGCCATGTGCAGATTACCGACTTTGCGGGTCGGGATTTTTTGCAGCAGGTCGTCGGTCGCCGAATCGCGTTCCTCGGGTCCAGTCGCCAGCATGTTTTGCAGCACCCACCGCGGCGCCTTGCCGAGAATCAGAGCGATCGCTTTGTGTGAATACGCCTTGCCGGCCTCGAAAACTCCGTCATGGTCCATGGCCATCGGGAAGATCCTTTGCTTGACAGGTCTCCGGTCCTCGCGCAGAATCAGCGAGTCGGGCCTGAAGGGTCCAACGAAATGACTGCTGTCCTGGAAAGATGCCAATCTACCGCCAGGTCAGCACGATCGAACTTGCCGCAAAACCGGCGAGTCGGATTCTTCAGGTCCGACTCGCCGGTTTTGCAATTTCATTCCGGGAATTACGTCATACGCCTCCTCTCTCGGCACTCTGCCGTGAGGCGAACGCTCCGCGGAGCAGCGGCAGCGGGGACGATAGCCAGCCCAGAGCGGCCAGCCCGAAGACATCACAGCGCGAATCCCGCGCAGGATCGATAATACAAGCGGCGTGCGTTGCCACTTCTGACCTCCGTGCCATCATCGCGGAGCAATAAGGGGGGCATTTTTCGCAGCCGGGGCTCCACCCCCGCGTCTGCGGCCACGCCGCCTTTTCCAAACGAGTACGCGAAAGGTAGCCGCTTGGGGGGCCAGGCGTCAAGCAGGCGCGGCGAGATTGTGCGACGTCCGTGTCAACGCAAAGCCCCTACACTGCCGCCGGCGGGCCTCCTGGGGCCTCGTCGTCCTGGGGGGCGAGCCGCGGGCCGCTCGGCTCATTCTCCCGGCGTTCCGCCTCGCGGCGCTCGATCTCGTCCCACGCGGCGGCCGCCACACCGGCGCCCAGCAAGAAAGGGAACCCCAGCAGCAGGCCGACAGCCGCGGCGGCGCACATCACCAGCGCCACGGCGCACGGCCACATGGCCCTCTCCCAGCCCAGCGCCACGCCCGGCAGTCCGACGACAAACAGGGCGGCCGCGATCGTGAAGTAGATCCCCGCGGCGTTCTTGAGCCGCTGCTGGAGCCGCTCGGCGTGCGTCTGGTCGGGGGTGATCCCGCGGCCCCAGCTCGCGCGGAGCTCCTCGCCGGCGCGCACGGCATGCTTGCGCAAGGTCGTCAGCAGCGAAGCGGGCCGCGGGTCGTTCATGCCCCCATTCTAGCCGCCCCTCCCCGCGAGACAATCATCCGCGCGCCGTGCGGGGATTGTCAGGACAGCCGTCGCACAACCGCACCGCGTCCGGCCGGGAGGCGTACTCGGCGGCCCGCCGCCGCGGCAGCCGGGCCAGCGGGAGGCACTCCCCGTGCTTGCCGCACGCAAACACCGTGGTCGGCACTTGCCCGTCGACGCCGCCGCAGGTGCGACACGGCACTAGCTCGGTCGCGGGGGCGTCGTCGTCGCCATACAGCACTTCGCCCAGGTGGGGGCAGTCGTGCGGCGCCAGCGGCGAGCGCTCGGCGGCGGGGAGCTGCCGCGCGGGGCGGGCGCAGTCGGCCAGGCACTGCCGCGGAAACTTGCGGCCGCAGGTCACGCACCGCCAGCCGCCGCGGCGATGCCGCGCGACGAAGCACTGGCCGGCGAGGAGGATTGCTTTCATAGGTGCAGAAGCGCGTTGCCAAAGTAGGCCGTCGAGAAGTCGGCCGTCCAGTCCCCCAGCACGCACGTCGAACCGCTGTTCGGATGCCGCGTGAAGCACGATTTGTTGACGTGCAGTCCGATCGTCATGCGGATGTTGTTCAATTGAATCGTGTTGGCGTCCAGCCGGGTCGGCGCGGTCCCCAGGTCGCTGAACGTCGCATAGTAAAAGAATGGGAGGTAAATGGCCGGCGCCCCGTTGCAGCCGGTCGCCAAATTGTTGAATTCGTACCCCTCTCGCGAGGCGAGCGACGGCGGGCCGGCGTAGATGCTTTCGAAGGGCGTCGAGCTGCGGCCGCGTCCGCACGGCACGATGAGACGCGCCGCGGTAAACTCATGCGCGGCGTAGTCGAATTCGACGGCCCAGTCGCAGCCGGTGGCCGCCTCGACGCCGACCTTTGAGAAAAACGAGCCCGCGGAGAACCCCCAGGGCAACGTCCCCTCGTAAAGGAAATACGGCGTCGCCGGGCAAGGGTCGACGATTGCGCCGCCGTTGTACGGATCCGCGCCGTAGGGCTGATCGTACGGCCCCCGCAACGTCAGCTCGACGACCGCCTCCTCCGCCCAGGGATCAAAACTGAGCGGGATCGGCGACCCATAGGTCTGCAATGCCGGATCTTCGTTCGCCACGATCGTGTGCCCGGCCGACAGAAACTCCAGATAGATTCTCTCGTGCGCCGTGTAGGGGTTGCCGGGGGCGCCGGGGAGAAAATACGCGTCGGTTGCGAGCTGCGCCTCGCAGCTCGTGTCGGGGTCGCGGTACTGCAGCAGCTGATTTCCGAAGTAGTCTATGGCGTTGCAGAGCGTCAGCGGATTGCCGGGGCCGCAGCAGCAGGGATAACCGCCCATCGGATCGCCTCCCTATTCCGCCGGGCATTCGGCTTGGAACACATAAAGATCCTCCTCGCCGAATTGCCGGATGACGTAGACGATCCCCCCCGCGTCGGGCAGGAACTGAATGTCGTTGACCACCGGGACAGCCTCCTCGTCGTCGGTCGGGTCGTCGCGCGGGTCGGTCCCCTGCAGCACGTTGGTGACGTACATTTCGTCGCCCGTGCCGGTCCAATCGGCGACTGCGGTCCCCTTGACGATCGTGGCGACGTCGGGCGGGGCCTGCAGCTGAATCACCGCCCAGACCTTCCCCGTGCCCGCTTCTTTCCAGACGATCCGCGCCGTCCCGCCCCAGTCGGAGCGCAGCGTCCCCTTGTCGCCGTCCTGCAGCGAGCACCGCGTATGCGCCTCGATGATCACGTCGACGCGGGCCCAGACGTGCCCCACGACCGCGATCTCGATCGTGGTCCCCGCGGCGCCCGCCTTGGTGACGATGCCATAGGCGCCGTCATGGTCCGGCGAGACCGGGACCACGGCGGCCAGCGCCGGCGGTCCCTGATACGGGGCGACGGCGTTGGCCCCCGGGTCCTGCAACGCGCTGGCCAGGCCGACGACCGCCGCGAACGAGGTGTCGAAGGCGCAGACCGCCATCACCGGCAGATGCGCCAGCGGGGCCGTCGGCTGCACGTCGGGGCGGACCTTCAGCGCGTCGACCCGTTCGACCGCGCCGCAAAACCGATTCCACGCCTCGACGGGGACCCCCTGCTTGGTCTCGCCGGGCCGCCAGCGTTCCAGACCCATGGTCAGATCCCCAGAATGGAAAGATCGCCGTCCTCGTACATCTGCTCGACGTACACGGCCAGCGGCTCGACCAGCAGCAGGTGCGTCCCGGTCTGCTTGGCCGGCGCAAAGAGCGGATGAACGTACTCCCACCCCTTGGCGTCGAACGGGGGGATGTCGCCGATGGTGATGCCCGTCCGATTTTTGCGGAAGCGAAACGCAAACGACAGGTCCCACCCCAGGGAGCCGTCGTCGAGCGTCGTCTGCCAGCCGCCGGTCAGGCCGTCGAACAGCACCGACCCGGCGGGGCGGCCGTGGAACGGCGCGTCGTTGACCGTGCCGACCAGCTCCTCGACCCGCAGCTGGTAGGCGTCGAACGACCCCAGCGCGCCGTAGAAGTCGGCGGCCGAGGCCCGCATCCGGTATTGAAACCGGGTCGTGGGGATGAAAATCTGCGTCCCCTGCACGCCGTCGGCCGTGACGTTGATCGCCCCCTTCAGGTCGGGGGCCGAGGTGGAGATCGTCGGCAGCCCCTGCAGCGTGCAAATCGCGTTGGCGGCCGCGACCGCGGTGGAATACGTCGCCGAGATCTGCGACGAGACGGTCGCCAGCGACCGCTTGACGTCGACGCTCTCCACCGTCGTCTCAAACGAATACTGCAGCTCGCCGTCGGGCGGGGTCGCCTTGGCCGGGGTGACCGTGTGCTCGCCGTACTGGACGACCACCTCGTAGTAATTGAGCCCGACTTCCGACAGGTTGATCGACCGCCGTTCGAACCCAAAATGCGAGGTGGGCGACTCCGCCAGCACGGCCGTCACCGCGTCGGCGTCGGTCACCGGGCCCTTGGCCGGATCACGCACATGATACTTGAGCGAGCGTTGCGTCGCGTCGCCCGTGCGACCAACCACCTCGTAGGCGATAATGCTCATATGCCGGCCACCCCTCCCTTGATCTGCTCGATGGCCGCGCGGGTCCGTTCCTCCTCGCGGCGGATCTTCTTCAGCTCGTCGAGCTGCTGCGCGTCAAGGCTGCGGGTCGTGCCGGCGAGCCGCTGGGCGGCCCGCTCGCTGCCGAAAAATCCTTCGCCGGTCGGGAACTGCTCGCGCTGGTCGGCCCGCCGCTTGCCGATCTCCTCGAGCTGCTTTTTCAGCTCTTTGGACAGCGTCGCCCGCTCCAGGGCCTGCGCCACCAGAATCGGCAGCAGGACCCGCCCCTCGAGGATCGCGTCCTCGATCTCTTGCCGCTGTTTCTCCAGGAGCTGCTGGGTCGCCTTGACCGGGCCCTCGTACCGGTAATCGATCGCCGCCTCGTTGATCCGCCGCTGGGCGTCGATCGCGTCGGCGACCCGCTGGTTGTACGCGCGGCGCTTGTCCTCGCTGATCCGCCGCTCGATCTCGTTTTCGAGATTGGCCCGCTCGATCCCCTGCGCGGCGAGAAGGAAGACGAGGTTTTGTCCATTCTCAGCCGCCGCGCGCAGTTCCTGCTCTTGCCGCAGCCGCAGCCGCCCCCGTTGCCGGTCGTCGCTGACCGGCAGCGCCTCGATCCGCGCGGAACAAATCGTCGGCACAAACTACGTCTCCGCCGATCCAGGGATTGCGCTATCGTTTGGCGGACTTCAGGATGGCAGCGCGGTCAGTCCCGGGCACGCCCTGGGAGGCGCCCCCGGCACGTCCTGGAACCTGGTCGGCGGCGATGTCGCCGGCGGAATCGTCAATACGCTCGGCGAACCGACCGCCGTTTCCGTCGACTTGGGCAAGAGCGGTCCCGACTCGCAACTGCTCGACTGGGACGCCACGGGTTTCGGCGCAATTTCGGCAGGCTCGCGATTCAACACCGGGCTCTACGCCGGTAACGCAACGAGCGCCCTCTTCGTAAGCGACGGCCAGAACAGTCGCGTTGATATCGGCGTTCGCATCAAAGGACTGTCTGAAGGGACTTACGACGCCTTCTTGACGGCCAAGAACACGAACACGCTGACTCTTGAACAATACAACATTTACTCGCTTGTCGTCGACGCGTCGTCCGCTGCGACGGACTACTCGAAGGTCGACCCGCTGCTGCTGGCTCATGGCCTCGACGCGGTGTGGCGCAATCACGAAAGCGTGATCGCCGACACCTTCCAGATCACGGGCGACCAGGATCTGGTGCTGATCGTCGAAGGGGCGACCGCGGGCGAAATGCGCGGCTTTCTCAACACGCTCGAACTCGTGAAGCTGTACGCCCCCCTCACTCCCGATGTGAATCGGGACGGCCTGGTCGACCTGGTCGACTACGAATTGATACGCGACAACCTCTCGAACCAAGTATCGCTGGGCGAATTCGGCGACGCCAACGCCGACGGACTTGTCGACCAAAAAGACTTCTTCTTATGGCGCGAGGCCTATCTCGCGCAGGGCGGCAGCCTGGCGACGCTGCAGGGCCTGTTCGTCGCCGAACCTTCGTCGTTTGTCTGTGCAATTGGACTGCTGCCGGTCCTGATGCAATTGAAGTTTCACCTGATCAACAAACCAAGCCGCCATGCCATCGCGTCAATCGCCTCGACCGGCGCTGCACCGAGACTCGCGCAAGGGGCTGATTCTGAATAACAACTCTTAGCTTCGAAGCGAGACGCTCTAACAATCTGCCAAACGAATTGAACGCCGTTCGCTTCTTACTAAAGGAGAGCTCACCGAGTTCTCTTCCTTCTCACCTGTTTTTGACTATTGGGAGCACGACTGATGAGACTGACATCTTGGACGACTGCAATCGGCGCCCTGTTATTCGCTTTCGCTTCGGCGACCCAAGGGGCCGTGATCACCACGTTGAACGACGGCGACGACTGGACCATCTGGCGATCTGATTCAATTACCGAGAATCGCATCTTGGTCAAGAATGTGACTGGCGCCAACACCAACGACCGTATTGGCGTGGCTCAATTCAGCGGCTACTCGCTCGGACCTGTCACAGCTGCCTCGGTTCGGTTCGATATTGAGCGTACCGCAGCCTCGAATAATTACCTCGCCGGCGAGGCTATCTCACTGTGGGGCGTGCCAGACCTGAATTCGAACGAAGGCGTCAATCAGGCAGTCACTTGGTCGACGTTGACGACGAACGGAATCATTTTGGGCGATGCGACCGACGGGACGAATAACAACGTGATGGATAGTGCGCTTACTTATCTGGGTACGGTCAGCTTCGCCGCGGCTACCGCTGGCGACGTGTCGACTTCTTTGGTCCCGCCGTGACGTCGTTCGTTCAGGCGGATACCAATAACTTGATGACGTTCTTGCTGACCGCAGAGGGGGATACGAACGTCAACAACACGGTGCTCTTCTATAACGAAGACTCGACCGCCATTGCCACTGAATTCTACCCTTCCGTGATGACAAACGCAGACGCCGTCGTTCCCGAGCCGGCAAGCATCGGGCTCATCGTACTTGCCGCCGCGGCTGTCGCCGTGCGACGCCGCCGCTAGCGAGCTCGCCCCATCTTGACCCTCACGATTGAAGGCAAGCCCTCGTGGCTCAGCTTGCAACCCTTCAGGAGCGTTTCATGTTCAAAAGCGTTTTAATTGCGACAACAACACTACTGGTTTTCGTCAGCGAAGCCCGCGCCGCTCTGCAGGCCTACGACGGCTTCAACTACTCCGCAGGGACGTTGTCGGGCCAGGGCTCGGCTGCGGATCCGGGATTCAGCACCGCGTGGACGCAAGGCACGGCGGGCGGCGAGGTGGTTTCCAGCGGCTTGACGTTCGCCAACCTGCAGACGTCAGGCGGCGCGTTGAACATCGAAAACACCGGGGGAACGACGACGACGAACTTCCGCGGCCTGAGCCAAACGTTCGACGACGCCAGCGACACGACGACAGGCGAGGCGTGGTTCAGCTACCTGATTCAGCCGGGCGCGTACACGGGCAACCCCTTTGTGGGGCTTTCCTTCTACACGGAAGCCCTCGCCGGCACGACCGTGTCGGACGGCGACTTCTACTTCGCGGTTCGCAATGTGAGCCCGAGTCGCTACACCTACGGCGATTTGGACGCGACCAACTTCAAGGCCACGGGCGTCGCTCCCGAGGCCGGCGTCACGGCGCTGTTGGTGGGACGCGTCGTGTTCGGGGCCGGCCCCAACACCTCCGCCACCAACGAGGATCAGATTTATCTTTACGTCAATCCGACGCTCGGCGGTCCTGCGCCGTCGGCCGACGCCGATACGGCCCTGACGGCCGATTTCCAGACGATTCGATTCGCATCGCAAAACGGCGCGCCGTTCCTCGTCGATGAATTTCGCTTCGGCGAATCGTTCGCCGACGTGACGCCCATCATTCCGCCCGATCCCAACGTGGACGGAACGCCGGGCATTTCGCTGAGCGATTTCAACGTCATTCGCACCAACTTCCTCACTGGAACGACGCACGCCCAGGGCGACGTGAACTACGACGGCCTCGTCGACCACGCCGACTTCTTCCTCTGGCGCACAGCCTACTTGGCCTCGGGAGGCAGCTTAGAAGGAGTGAATTTGTCGTTGACGCCGGAACCAAGCAGCGGCCTTGCAGCGATCATCCTGACGTGCGCGGGCGGCTTCTGCTTGCGGCAGGTGCGACGCAGCAGGTGACTCGCCGCCAGCGCGGCGCAGACGCCGACCCACAAATTCATCGCACCGCAACGTCTTTTTCATAACTCTCCTCCGTCCCCGTTCGCAGCGGCGATCGAGAAATCGGCTACTCGGAGCAAGACATCACATGAACCGACATTTTCGAATACTTCTTATCGCAAATGCAGTCTTACTCTGCCCAGCCGTTCGATCGTCAGCGCAGACAGAGACGCAGTACGAGTGGATCGGACCGGTCGGAATCGAAACCGACTACGACGACGGCGATTCCGGCGGCGGCCAGGCGAACTGGTGGTATAACCCGGGACCGCCCGAAGGATTCTTCCAGCCTGACGCCAGTTTCGGGGAATACGGATCGATCTCCAACGGCGGCGTCGTGCTGATCGACCACGCGATTGCCATCACGCCGGCGGACCTGCGAATCGCCGAAACAGCCGGCTCGACAGGCGAACTCATTATTCGCAACGGCGGTTCGATATCGGTCCAAACGGGCGCGGCCGGCACTGGAACCCTAGCCAACGGCGGCGGCGGAGCAGGCACTCTCACGCTGCGCGACAACATGGGCGCCGTCTCCGTCGAGCGATTCACGCAGAACGCCGCGTCGACCTTGGTGACCCAGCTTTCGGGGGCTGGTACGTTTGCTCAGCACATCACGGCCTCGAATACGATCACATTGGACGGCACCTTGCGTTTGGAACGCGCTCCGGGGAGCAGTTTTACAGCGTCGGCGGGCAATTCGTGGACGATTATGCAAGGCGCCGCGGTCAACGGTTCGTTTGACGCCTTGGAGGTCGACCCCGCGCTCCGGGCGAACAACGGTCAGGTGTTTGCCACGTCAAAGAGCGGAGGCGCGGTCACCGTGTCGGTGGAACAGCGACTTGTGCTCCAAGTCGATCGCTTCAGCGGCGCCGCGAAGCTCATCAATCCGTCCGGCCACGCGGTAAACATCCCCTTGCTGAGCTACACGCTTGCATCGCCATCCAACGGCGTTTCGAGTTTGGATAGTCGTTGGACATCGCTCGAAGACAGTGGCGTTGGAGGCTGGCAGGAAGCCAACCCGACGAGCATCCAGCTGTCGGAACTCAACGCGACGGGCTCGCTGACGATGTCGCCCGGTCAATCGCGCGACCTGGGAACCCCGATCAACGCGAATCCCGCGGCCCCGCTGAAAACCGACCGCGTGAATACGGCCGATGTTTCGTTTCGCTACCAGTCGCCTACCGGGCAGCTGATCGACGCGGTGATTGAGCCGGTCGGTCGCATCAACGACCTGGTGCTGGTCGTCGATCCCGACAACGGGTTGGCGACGATTCAGAATCAATCGTCACAGACCTTGAACTTCGTCAGCTACACAATCTCGTCGGATTCGGGCTCTCTCAACACGTCGTTCACGGGATTTCAAGACGCTGGCGTCTCCAACTGGTTCAAAGCAAATCCCACGACGTTCAACCTCTCAGAGCTCAATACGACCTCGGTCGCCAGTATGGCTCCCGGCGACGAGCAGGGGTTGGGCGCTGCGTGGAATTTCGGCACGGGCGATCGCGATCTGTTGTTCCGGTACCAGACGACCGACGGCGATCTGCACGCGGGGACCGTGGTCTACGGCGACAAGGCGGTGATTGACGCGACCAACAACGCCGATTTTGATTCCAGCGGCCTGGTGGACGGAAGGGACTTCTTGACGTGGCAGCGCGGATTCGGACTGACTGGCCAACCCAACAAGTCCACCGGCGACGCCGACGGCGACGGCAATGTCACTGGACTTGATTTGACCGCATGGGAATTACAGTTTGGGACGAATCCCGGCGCGACCCCCGCCGTGGCCGGAGTCCCCGAGCCGCCGACTGGGTTGTTGTGCGTTGTCGCACTTGCACTGCTGGCTTGCGCGCCGCGTTGTCGTCGATTAACCGCCGCCTAGTCTTCAAACAGTTGCCCTCACGATGACTCGGTACGACTCCCAAAAATGCGGCGGGGCTACGGCACGGCGGCGGCCAGCACTGTTGGCGGTTGGGAGCCTGCTGCTCGCGCTGGCGTCGCTTCCCTGCGGCGTCGGATTGTGCGCCACGCCGCTGATCAATCGCCTCGAAGCCGGGCAGCACCAGACCATTGTCGTTTATGGGACGAGTTTGACCGCAAATGGCTCGTGGGTCTCCCAAGTGGCGAACTCACTGAATTCGCAATTCCCGGGACAGATCACCTGGATCAACTCGGGGCAAAGCGGCAAGGCATCCAACACGGGGATCGCCCTGCTGCAATCGACGGTGTTGGCTCACTCGCCCGACGCCGTATTCATTGAATTCGCAATGAACGACGCGTTCACGGCCTATGCACCGACCGACCTGGACTACGGCATCACGCCTGAGGATTCTCGGGCCAATCTCAATTCGATCATCGACTCGATTCTCGTGGCGCGTCCCGACGCGCAGGTCGTTCTGCAAACGATGAATCCAACGTGGGACGCTCCCAACGGAAACGGATCGGCCGCCAAACGCCCGCAATTGTCGACCTACTACCAGGGCTATCGCGACGTCGCGGCCGGGCGAGACGTGATGCTCGTCGACAACAATTTGGTCTGGCAGAAGGCGCAAACGAATACGCCGGACGTGTTTCACTCGTTCGTGTCCGACGGGACCCATCCCGACGCCGCCGGCTACGCGACCGTGGCGACGCCTGCGATTCTGTGGAACCTTGGCGCGGACACGGGCCTGACGCTCGTGGTCGACCTCGACGACGGCCGCGCCGTGCTGCAGAATCGCACAGACGAGCCAATCGCCTTGATTAGCTATTCAATCCTCTCTGCGAGCGGCGCTCTCCGCACGTCGTGGAGCAGCCTGGCGAGTCGCGGCAATCCCGCTTGGGTTGAGGCGAATCCGAATTCGCTCGCTCTGAGCGAACTCAACGCGACGGGGTCGACAACGCTGGCGCCAGGGACTGAAACCAATCTCGGCGAGCCGTGGGATGTGACCAAAGCGCTCGATCTGCAACTGGTTTATCAAGGCGCCGACGGCGCCCGTCGCACCGGAACGATCGTGTACGCTTCGCTGCGGGACGACCTGGCTCTGTCCGGAGATTTCGACCACGACGGCATTGTCGACGGAGCTGACTTTCTCGCATGGCAACGCGAATTCAATCTCCCGACAACTCCGTTCGCAGGCGCAGACGACAACGGAGATGGAACCGTGGACGCTGCTGATCTTCCTGCCTGGGCCCAGGGATTCGGCACGCCGATCGCCGAATGGGCGGCCGCAGCGACAAGCTCGACGGCCGTCGCGGAACCCGCCTCCGCCGGAATCGCTGCGGCCCTCGCCTTGACCCGGCTGATCGCCGGACGCTTGCCTCAATGGGGCAAGGGCCTACTACGCTGCCGGAATTGATGACGTCGTGACGAGCTCAACAAGCCCGCGACGAGAGCCAGGCAGTGGCGGGATTCATCGCGATGCGGCGGGGATTACAGACGCTCGCCCGGGTTTGAGAAAGCCCCTGCACGCGTTGCCATTTGGCAAGTTGTCTTTCCTTCGGCGCCGCGAAACCGGTCGCTTCACTTCGAAGTGGGCGCCGAGTCGCGACCGTCGCGACTTCCGCGCGGCACTCTCGGCGGGCGACTGATGGGTTTATTTCAGGGCAACTCGGTATCACGCTGCCGTACGTCGGTGGAGCGCTTCGAGGGCGCTGAAGACGCCTCACATTCGCATATTCGTCCCTATTTTTCGGCATCGCAGCTTGCAGCAGACCCCGTGCTCAGTTTAGTCTCAGACACGTTCCGCCAACTTTTCCATCGGCCCGGCTTCGCTTTGGAAGCCAAGCTCGGTCCTTCCGTTTCTTTTCTGATCGGCTGCTCGTTCAAATGGCTGCGCTTGGTACGCGGTAGCGGGGGCAGTCTGTACTCACTGAAACCGACAAGAGGCGTGCTTTCAGTCGCTACTCCCGTACCTAATCCAGGAGCAACTAATGAGTTTCACGACACGAACTTGGAGCGCCGCGTGCGCGGTGTTGATGATTGCGGTCGGTGCGCAAGCCAACGCCGCTTTGCTGGTGTACGAACCGTTTGACTATGCACAAAACTCGGAAATAACGGGGAAAGACGGCGGTGCAGGATTCTCAGCCGCGTGGACCGGCCGCGCGAACAACTTGAGCAATGTTCCCGCAGGCTCCACGTCTGTGCAGGGAGCGAGCCTAGCTCACCCAACGCTTCCTGGCAGCCTGCCGACCGTCGGTGGTTCGGCTTTGCTGACCGGTGCGAACGGAACGTCGCAGCCTGCTCGCGAGTTCAGCGCAGCGGCGGTTAGTGCCATCAACAACGCATCGACCGTCTGGATCAGTTTCCTGGCACAGCGTCAGGGAACTCCGAATCCAGATTGGAACGGGGGCGTCAACCAGTGGCCGCGGGGCACGAACGTCAGCTTATTCGATATCGCCGCCGATGACGAAAAGACAGGCGTCGGCAACTCCTCCAGCGCCAGCGACAACACTTGGTCGATCATTCCCGATGGCGGCGGTGGAAACCGCGAAGGCGCCTACTCCCCCGCTGGCGGAGTTGCAGGGGGCGGTCCCGATACGCCCGGCGCCTCGCCCTTTCCTTTTGAGGAACTGCAATGGGTCGTTCTGCGGATCGACTACGACCAGCCCGGCGGCGAGGACATGTACATGTGGCTCAGCCCCGACCCCGGCAGCGAGCCGTCCCTTGCCACGGCCGACGCCCAGGTGCTGGCAGGTGACGTCAATTACCGCACCCTGGAAGGCATCACCGGGTTGCGTCCCTTCTTGGGCAATGAGTCGCCCGGGTCCGCGGATCCCAACACTTGGCGGCCCGCGGGCGTCCTGGCGTTCGACGAATTCCGTGTCGGTACTGCATATGCCGACATGACCGCCACGCGGGTCGTGCCAGAACCGATGAGCCTCGCAATGGCCT
>JAGQOU010000171.1 GCA_020427145.1 Planctomycetales bacterium
ATCATCACGTTGTGGGTCGCGCGGATGGTGCTCGCGGGGCTGTACAACATGGGCGAGGTGCCGTTCAAGCAGGTCTACATCCACCCCAAGATTCTCGACGGCTACGGCGAGACGATGTCCAAGTCGAAGGGCAACGGGGTCGATCCGCTCGACGTGATCGATAAGTTTGGCGCTGACGCGCTGCGGTTCGGGCTGGCATACCTGACCACCGAGACGCAAGACGTGCGCATGCCGGTGGAGTTCGAGTGCCCGCACTGCGACAAGCTGATCGACCAGACGAAGAAGAACCGCACCCAGCCGCGGATCGAGTGCCCGCACTGCGGCAAACCCTTCAGCACGCAGTGGGCCGAGTCGCACGGCACGCCCGAGGATCAGGCGTTGCCCCGCGGGGCCGTGGTCAGCGAGCGGTTCGACCTCGGCCGCCGGTTTTGCAACAAACTGTGGAACGCCGCCCGGTTCAGCCTGCAGAATCTGGAAGACTTTAAAGCCGCCACGGGGGCGCCTGGGGACGAGCGAAGCGAGCCCCCAGTGGCAGCGAAACCCAATTCGGAAACTCTGGGGGCTGCGCTGCGCTCCGTCCCCAGCCACCCGGACGATGCGCCGAGCCACCCGGAGCTCACCCTGGAAGACCGCTGGCTGCTGTCGCGTCTGGCCACCACCACGCGCGAGGTGACTGACGCGCTGGCCGCCTTCCGGTACGCCGACGCGGCGCGCGAGTTGTACGCGTTCGCGTGGAACGACTTCTGCGACTATTACGTCGAGATCACCAAGTCGCGGCTAGAGAATCCCAAGACGCGGCTGGCGGCGCAGCGGGTGCTGGCCCACGTGCTCGACGCGCTGGTGCGGTTGTTGCACCCGATGGTGCCGTTCTTGACGGAGGAGATTTGGCAGCTGCTCAATGAGGTGGCGCCGAACAGGGGCTTGGCTCCTCTCCCCCGCGGGGAGAGGTTGGGTGAGGGGTTGGCGGTTGCGGGCGGTGCGTCGGCAAAGGAATCAGCAGCAGCGACGAATCCCTCCCCCGGCCCCTCCCTGCGAGGGAGGGGGGAACCTGCGGCGGAGTCGGTTTGCGTGGCGGCTTGGCCGGAGCCGGACGCGGACCATATCGACCCCGCCATCGAGGAGCAGTTTGCCGACTTCCAGCAGGTGCTGGCCGCGGTGCGCGAGATTCGCATGGGGCAAAACATCCCGCCGCGCGAGCCAATCGAGTTCGCCGTGCGCTGCGACAACGCCACCGCCAAGCTGCTGGAGCCGATGAAGCCGTACTTCCAGCAAATGACGCGGGCGACGGTCACCGCGTTGGGCCCTGGGGCGATGGCGCCGGAGCGATCGGCGAGCAAATCGCTGGGGGCGATCGACGTGCATGTCGACGTGTCGGCGTTCTTCGACGCCGACGCCGAGATTGCTCGGCTGGAGAAGGAGGAGCAGCAGCTGGCCGGGTTCGCGAAATCGCTGTCGGCCAAGCTCGCCAACGAGAATTTCGTCAGCCGGGCCCCCGCCGAGGTCGTCCAGCAGCAGCGGGACAAACTGGCCGAGGTCGAGGGCCAAATCGTGGCGGTCGCCGCGGCGCTGGCAAAGCTGCGATAATCGGCAGATTCGCAGGCTTCCTACAGGGTCTTCCCAGGAGGCGTGGAGCGAACTTTTCTTGCGAGATCGCTCCGGTCAGGACAGAATGAACGGTTCCAGCGGGGCGGCGTCGAACGGTCGCCGCCCCGGCTCCCGTCGCGCACTTTCTTATCCACGGAACCGTGCCATGCATCGATCCGCACACACGATTAGCCTTGGCTTGTTGCTGATGTTCGCCGCGGCGTGCTGCCCGTCGCGCAGCGACGCTGGCGAGTCGCGCACCTGGACCGACAAATCGGGCAAGTACAAGATCGAGGCGGAGTTCATTGAAGTTCTGGACGGCAACGTTCGGCTCAAACGCGCCGACGGCAAGACAATTAGTCTGCCGCTGACGAAATTGAGCAAAGAAGATCAGATTTATCTCCGCGAGCAGGCTCGTCGTCGCACGGCGCCGGTTAACGCGGGCCTGCCCCCGTCGCAGTCGCGGCTGCGTCCCCAGGGTCCGCTCGGGCGAGCGCAGCCGCTGAGCGGTTCCTCATTCGGACGCCATGCCAAATACGACTTTGCCGTCGGCGACGAAGTGGAGGTGCACACGTTTCCCGATAAATGGAAGCGCGGGAAAGTCGTGGGCTTTGATGAACACGGCTGGAATACGTTCGTCACGCTCGACAAGGAAGGGACCACCGAGGGCTACGACGACGACGAAATTCGCCCAGTGGGCGTCGGCGCCGCGGCGCTGGCTACGCCCGGCGGGATCATTGACGGATACAAACTGTCCTCGGCTGATCTGTCGTCGGTGCGGCTGATCGTCCCCTTGGGCGGCGAGCTGGGCGAATTCACGCCGGACCCCGGCCCCGACGAACCGGTCCCGGCGCGACCGATCAGCCTGGCGCCGGCTCAGGGCGTGTTCGACAAGGTGATGGAAGTGAGCTTCGGATCAAACGGCCTTGCCGCGGTGGCCAGCGTGGGCGGCGAAGGAGTGCATGACGATCGCTCGACGATCGAAATCTGCGACCTCGCCGCGGGCCGTTCCCGGGGCGTGTTCATCGGGCCCAACAAACTTCACACGATGGCCGTCTCGCCATCGGGCGAGATGGTGGCGACTATCGCAAACGTTGAGCACTTTGACTTTGGGCCGTTGCAAACGTGGAAGGTGACCCAAGACGGTCTGGAACATCTCGTCAGTTGGCATGCAAGCACCGACGAACGTAATGGCAAACTACTGCAAATCGAGTTTCTCGACGAACAGCATATTCTGACGCTCGACGAGAATAATCTCATTCTGTGGGACGTCAGCGGTCCGACGGCCGTGTATCAGGCGCCCGTCGAGTCGGCTCCCTGCTTTGCGTTGAGCCCGGGGCGCAAGCAACTGGCGCTCAAGACCAACAAGGGGGTCGACATCCATGACGCGGCGTCGGGCGAGTTGCTTGGGCGGGTCCCGGTCGCCGGGGCGACGACGATGGCCGGCATCGCCTGGAGCCCGGACGGCAAGCGGCTGGCTCTAGCGGACAATTCATACACCAAGGTTGTGGATATCGCATCCGCAACGACCGTATGCGAGGTGCTGGCCGCGAGCCGGCTCGTCGCAATGCAGGCCAAGATTCCCGAGACGGCGGTCACCTGGGCCGACGCTGAGCACGTGCTGGTGGGCGGCAGTTCGTTGGTGCATGTCCCCAGCCGAACGATCGTGTGGACGTACCAGCACCGGGCGCTGGCAGTCATTGGATCGGGTGGGCGGTGTTGGTACCTGTTCGGCGGCTTTGGCGTCCCGCAGCGCGCCTTTATCCCGTTCACGCTGCCACACGCGGCCGTCAAGCCGGCGAGCGACGACCAACTGGCGCTGGCGCCGGGATCGAACGTGTGCATTGAGTTGGAATTGGCGTTCAGCGTCAACGATGCGGCGGGAACCTTTCGCGACGGCGTGTTGACCAAGGTGACAAATGACCTTGAGCGAGCGGGATTCGTGGTAGTCGACGACGCCCCTGTGCGAATGGTCGCGCGGATGGCGCCTGGCGAAACCGAGACGGTTACCTACCAACGCTGGGGCATCAATCGCAGCAGCGAAACTGTCAGCGTGACCGAGCAGCTGTACGAGTTGGAGTTGAGCGCCCAGGGCGAAGTGCTGTGGAAGCACGAGTCGCGACAGACGTCGCCGCATCACTTGCGGCTTGAGCGCGACGAATCGATCGATCAGGCGGTCGCTCGGTCGATGCAGCCGTCGACGATGTATTTCGGCCCCGGCGTTCCGGCGCGGATCCTCTCGGCAGCCGAGCGTGAACGACGCACCTCGACCCTCTCGATTCGCGGGCTGCAGTAGCGGGCGCCCTGACCGCACGGCGGGGCCAAGTTGCGCGGGGCGAAGGCGCCTGAACGCGGCGGCAGCCCTTTCGCACACTTCGGCGGCCAGTTTTCCGCCCGGTTCCCGCGATTTCTATCGCACGAGGACTCTTTACTCAGGGACTCTGCGGGGCCGGAGATCCGCAGCCGTGGTACACTGTGATCACGCTCTTTTCAGTCGCGGTCATCAGCAGGAACTAATTCGTATGATTCGCAAAAATACCTGCGTCGCTTCTGTCGTGCTCACGTTCCTAACGACAGCGGGAATGGCCTGCAAGTCGCCCGCCGTCGAGCCGCCCACGGGCTTGGTCGCCGAGGGGCACGACAGCCGGATCGACCTCGTTTGGGATCGCGTCTCGCAAACCGACGAGGACCTGTGGCACGTCTACCGTGCGGAAAACCCCGCGGGGCCCTGGCAGCGGCTGACCGAGACGCCGCACACGATCCACGTTTACAGCGACTTCGTGGGCGAGAACGGCAAGCGGTATTCGTACCGCGTGACGCGCGTCGTCGACGACGCGCTCGACTACAAGCAGTTTCTGGAGAGTCACCACGGCGAGCGCATCGTCGAGGTCAACGGCGAGGAGTCGCAGCCGTCGGCAGTTGCCAGCGCGACAACCGTCGCCATGGACGACGAGCAGCTGCTCGACTCCGTGCAAAAGGGGTGCTTCCGCTACTTCTGGGACTTCGGTCATCCGGTGAGCGGGCTCGCGCGGGAAGGGTTCACGCACCCGCGGCAGAACGTGACGACCGGCGGCACTGGGTTTGGCATGATCACGATCATGGTCGGGGTCGAGCGGGGGTTTGTCTCCCGCGCCGCGGCGGCCGAGCGATTGCTCACGATGGTCGCGTTTCTGGAAGACGTGACGCCGCGATTCCACGGCTTGTGGTCGCACCACGTCGACGGCGCCACCGGCGCGGTGATTCCCTTTGCCGGCGCGGGCGACGACGGGGCCGACGTCGTCGAGTCGGCCTTTCTCATGGAGGGCATGCTCACGATCCGCGAGTACTTCGACGGCGACGACCCGGTCGAGACGGAATTGCGCGAGCGCATCGATCGGTTGTGGCGCGAGGCCGAGTGGGATTGGATGCAGCAGCCGGGCGATCAGAAGCTCACCTGGCATTGGTCGCCCACGGTGGGGTTCGCCCGCAATCACAAGTTCGACGGCTTCAACGAGTGCATGATCGCCTACTTGCTGGCGATGGCCTCGCCCACGCACGCCATCGCGCCGGAGAGCTACTACCTTGGCTGGGCCGGCCGCGACGACTATGTCAACGGCCGGGAGTACTACGGCATCGTGCAACCGATCGGCCGACCCCTGGGCGGGCCGCTGTTCTTTACGCACTACTCGTATCTGGGACTCGACCCGCGCCAGCTCAACGACGCGTACGCCAACTATTTCGAGGCCAATCGGGCGCTGAGCCTGATCAACCGGGCGTACTGCATCGACAACCCCCGCCAGCACGCCGGCTACAGCGAACTGGCGTGGGGGCTGACGGCCAGCCAGGATCCGTGGGGCTACGCCGCCCACCAGCCCGATGCGCCCGTGGACAACGGCACGCTGACCCCCACGGCGGCGCTGAGCGCCATGCCGTACGCGCCGACCGAGTCGCTGGCGACGCTCAAATACTTCTACCGCGACCTGGGGTCGCAACTGTGGGGGCCGCTGGGGTTCTACGACGCCTACCACCCCGGCAAGCACTGGGTTTCGCCCAGCTTCCTGGCGATCGACCAGGGGACGATCGTGCCGATGATCGAGAACCACCGCACCGGGCTGCCGTGGGCGATGTTCATGAAGGGGCAGGCGGCGCGCGACATTCTCGCGAAGCTGGCCGAGGCGGGAGCTACTCGCGGGGCGGGTCGCTAGCACTGTCGCGGGGACGTCGCGAGTTTTTCGCCGCGTGGGGTCGAACCGCCGTTTACGCGCCGACGGCCGTTCTGTACTCTTCGCCGCCCGGCGTTCCGCCCTCCCCTCGACAGTTGGGAACTGCTAGCCATGTCGCGAATCCTCACGCTCGCCCTCGCCACTATGCCCCTTTCGCTACTGACGCCCGCCGAGTTTGCCGCTCAGGCCGACGCCCAGGAGTTTCGCGTCGAGACCGAGGTCTTCATCGCCGACGAGCCCGAGCCGGCCAGTCGTACGGTGACGCTCTTTGAAAACGGCGCCGTCTACGAATTCGTCGACCATCCGCCGCAGGTGATTGTCTACCGCCGCGGCAACGCCGATCGTCCCGGTCAGTTTATCTTGCTCGATCGAACGTCGAAGCGGCGAACCGACGTGCCGGTCGATCGTATGAACGCGTTGATGGACAAGGTGCAAGCCTGGGCCGCCGCGAATGACGACGCGCTGATCAAGTTTTCCGCCGCACCGGAATTTGAAGAAACGTTCGAGCGCGACTTCGGCCAGCTCACCCTGACCAGCAAGGAGTGGACCTACAAAGTGGCCACGGTGCCCGCCGAGGACGCCGCGGCGCTGATTCGCTTTCGCGACTTCACCGACGCTTACGCCCGGCTCAACGCGCTGCTGTACGGCGAAATGCCGCCCGGGCCGCGACTGGCGCTGAACGAAGCGCTGGAGAAGCACGGCGTCGTGCCGGTGGAGATCCGCCGAATTCTGGGCGACGACGAAGACACGCAGGTGCGGGCCGCCCACCTGTTCTCCTGGCGGCTGTCGCGCGACGATCGGGGCCGCATCGACGAAGCGCAACGCTTCCTGGCCAATTTCGAAAAGGTCGACAACGAAACCTACCGCACGGCTTGGAAGCAGTAGGTTCTTTCACGGTCGGCGGGATTCTCCACCGCGTCGTCAGCCCACTGGCGCCTGTCGCCGGTCAGCGAGCCAAACGCCCAGGCGACTCCCTGGATCTTGCCCGGCTCGGTTCTCATCAAACGGCGCCACTGCCCGCGCCCCCGCTCGGGGCGCCATGCGCCGCAGGTGCGGTCGTTGATCCACTGAGCTGCCGGGTCGCCTGCGGGGCATGGTCGCCGAGCCGCTCGACACGGGCGGGCAGTTCGGCCAACAGGGCGAATGGCGCCCTCCCCGCGGCTCGCCGGCACGCGAACCGGTGCAACACGCACCATCTGACGATCGGGCGCAGGGCAAGCAGGGACGATTTGTCGCCGATCGGGCCATTCCCATCGCGAACTCGCCGAATATGCTGGAGGATTCCCCAGATTCCCGGACCGAACGCGCGATGCTGTACTGGTTGGCGACAAGTTTGCTCTTGGCGGTGCATCTGCTGGCGATGAATGTCGCCGCCGGCGGGCCGATTGTCGCTGCGTGGCTGTGGGGTCGCGGCGCCGAGGGCGCGGCGCTCGCCAAGCGGCTGCTGTGGTGGTCACTGGCAAGTTTGTTGTGGGGAGCCGCGGCCGGCGGCGTGACGATGCTGCTGCCCAACCCCGGGCTGCGGGCGGCGTTGGGACGATTCTCAGCGAGCGCCTACTGGTACGCCGGGACCGAGTATCTGTTCAGCGCCGTTTGCGTAGGCGCCATGTGGGCGTGGGCGGCGCAGTTTCAACGCCGCCGCTGGCTCGCGTGGTTTGCCGCGCTGGCGGCGTCGAGCAACCTGCTATACCACTTTCCGCCGTGGCTGACGGTCATCGGCCGACTGGCGGCAGAACCGGGTTGGGGTCCGCCGGGAGTGCTCGATCGTCGGGCGTTGCTTGCGTTGATGCGCACCGGCGAGCCGCTGTCGCTGACGGTGCATGTGGCCTTGGCGTCGTTGGCGGTTCCGGCGATCGCGATGTTGTGGCAGATCAGCCGTGGGGGCGACTCAGGCGCAGCCGAGGACGCCCCGGCGCCCTGCACGCGGGGGCTGGCAATCTGGGCGTTGGTTCCCACGCTGCTGCAACTGCCCGTGGGCGTCTGGGTTCTGGCCAGCGCCAGCGCGGAAGTTCGCCGCGCCGCCATGGGGGGCGACGCGCTCACGTCAACTTGCTTTGTCGCCGGAATGGTGGCGGCGTTCGCGCTCACGCAGCGGCTCGCCAGCGTGGCGCTGGGCGACTGCGACGCGCCGCAGCTGCGGCGCGCGGCGTGGTGGCTGCTGGCCACGGTGACGCTCATGTCGGCTACGCTCCGCGGCGCCCGTCA
>JAGQOU010000172.1 GCA_020427145.1 Planctomycetales bacterium
GATGGGCGACAAGATCACATCGAAGCGGCTCGCTGGCAAGGCGGGCGTCAACACCGTGCCCGGCGTCGACGGGGCGGTGGAGCACGCCGACCACGCTGTGGAAATCGCACGTCAAATCGGTTACCCCGTCATGCTCAAGGCGTCGGCCGGCGGCGGCGGCAAGGGAATGCGGATTGCGCGCGACGACGCCGAGTGTCGCGAGGGTTTCGCGCGCGCCGCCAGCGAAGCCCGCAGCAGCTTTGGCGACGAGCGGATCTTCGTCGAGAAATTCATCGAGCGCCCGCGGCATATCGAAATCCAAGTGCTCGCCGACGCTCACGGCAACACGCTCTACCTGGGCGAGCGCGAATGCTCGTTGCAGCGGCGGCATCAGAAGGTCATCGAAGAAGCCCCCTCGCCGTTCTTGGACGACGCCACCCGGCGAGCGATGGGCGAACAGGCCGTGGCGCTTGCCCAGGCGGTGGGCTACCAGTCAGCCGGCACGGTGGAGTTCATCGTCGACCAGCAGCGCAACTTCTATTTCCTAGAGATGAACACGCGGCTGCAGGTTGAGCACCCTGTGACTGAGTTCGTCACGGGACTTGATCTGGTCGAATTGATGATCCGTATCGCGGCGGGCGAACCGCTGGCGCTGACGCAAAGCGACGTGCAGCCGCGCGGATGGGCCATCGAAACCCGCGTGTACGCCGAGGATCCGCTGCGCGGGTTCCTGCCGTCGATTGGCCGGCTGGTGCGCTACATGCCGCCGACCGAGGGACCACACGTACGGGTTGATTCGGGCGCCTTCGAGGGGGGCGAAGTGTCGATGCACTACGACCCTATGATCGCCAAGGTGATCACCCACGGCGGATCGCGGCTCGAGGCGATCGCCCACATGCGGCGTGCGCTCAACGAATTCTACATCCGCGGCGTGGCGAACAATCTCAGTTTCCTGTCGGCGCTGGTGGGGCATTCGACGTTTGAAGCTGGCGATATCTCCACGGACACCATCGGCGAGCTGTATCCCGAGGGGTTCCACACCGACCACGTCGTCCACGATGAGCCCGGGCTGTTGATCGCCGTGGCGGCCACCATTCATCGCCGTTACATGGACCGGGCCGCCCGCATCAGCGAGCAGATCCCGGGCTACGAACGCCGCGTGAGCGACGACTGGGTCGTGGTGTTGGACCACCAGCATCACCCCGTGACCGCCAAATTGGGCGCCTCGCCCACGGGGTGCGAGGTGGTGGTGTTTGACGACGCCGGTCCGCACACCTACGAAGTGCAGAGCCTGTGGCAATTCGGCCAACCGCTGTTTCGCGGCGCCATCAATGGCCGCAACGTGTGCGTGCAGGTTGAGCGCCGCAACATGATCTACCGCCTGCAGCACTGGGGCTCCACGCTCGACGTGCGCGTGCTGTCCAAACGGGCGGCAGAGTTGCTGGCGACGATGCCAGTGAAACAAGCTCCTGACACGTCTGGCACGGTGCTTGCTCCCATGCCGGGTTTGCTGCTGGAGTTCCGCGTCAAGCCTGGCGACGAAGTCGCCATCGGCAGCGACTTGGCCGTGATCGAAGCGATGAAGATGCAGAACGTGGTTCACGCCGTACGCCGCGGCGTGGTCGCCAAGTTGCGCGTCGGAGTGGGCGATACTCTAGCTGTCGACCAGCCGCTGTTGGAGTACGAAGCTTAGGGTAGGTTGTACCGCGTCCTCAATCATGGAACCGATTGCTTTGGCTGCTCACTGCCTGGCAGGGTGTTGTTTGTTGGGTCTCGCCCCAACCAAACCACCGTGCAACCTCGTCATAACGCGGTAACGCGGCGGTTCGACTGAATGGCGGCGAGCGAAGCGGAACGCATCCCGTGCTCGTTTGCGATCCAAGGCTCACCGACTCGCATCAGGCGTCGGAGTTTGACGCGTCACCCGGATATCGTCGATCCACGTCTCGCCGGGCGCGGCGGCAATGATGCGGAACGTGACGTTGCGATAGCCTTCGACCGTGGGCGTCGACAACTCGCTGACGGTGAACTCGGCGGAGCACTCGCGCCAATCGTAGTCGCCGGCGGACAGCGTCAGCAGAGGTTGCTGGAACCGGTCGTCGAGCACGATTTGCACAGCGCCCGCGGAAGCTCCCTGGGACTTGGCCCACAGGCTGATGCGGTATTTGGCCTGCGGGTCGGCGGGGACTGTTTGGGTGCTGACGCCGTAGCCCTTGTTGGCGCTGGTGAGCGGGAAGCTGATGTGCATCGCCCGGCTGCCTGAATGAACTTGATCGTCGACGATCGTGGCGACGCTTTGGCAGCCGGCCGTGTTGTGCCAAGGGAGCCCCGCCACGTCGTCGTTGTTCCAGTGCCGGCCGCCGAGGCCCAGTTCAAAACCGCCGTTCAACAGCGGCAGCGCGGCCGGCGGGGCCAGGGGGGCAATTCGATCGGCGACGCTGCGCGGTTTGAGTTTCGCCTCGACCGCCGCGAGAAATCCTTCGACGCCGAGCCGCGTCGCCGCCGCTTCGACGCTGGTCAGTTCGCACGATGGCTTGTGAGCGACCGCCGCGGCGGCTGCAGCAATGGCGTCCTCGTGACGATCCAACGCCAACAGCGAGCGAGCGCGTCCCAGCTCGCAGGCCGCTCGCTGAAATGCGGTCTCGGCGCTGGACAGTGTCTCGTCGTACTCGGCCAATGCAGCACTCGGGTCGCCTTCCTTTTCGTAGCTGCGCGCCACGCCAATTCGCGACGCAATGTCACGCGGGTTGGCCGCCAAAGCGCTGCGGAGATCCCGTCGCGCCGCAACGGGTTCGCCGCGATCCAGCAGCAATCGACCCCGCACCGCAAACGCGGCAGCCGGCGGATTGGCGTCTGCCAGGGCGGCGGCCGCGTCGTCCCAGGCGCCCTCTTCGTCGCCCAGTTGCAGTCGCACGTCGGCGCGCAGCGCCAAATATCGCGGCGCACCCGGATCGTCGGTCAACAGCGCATTGGCAATCTGCAACGACTCGGGCAGCGCCCGTTGGCGCTCGGGGTCTATCATTCGCGCGGCGACCTCCACGTCGAACCGTTCGCCCAACTGTATGGCGTGCAGGATCCCGTCGACCGCCGCTTCGCGGTTGTCGGCGATCCAATGGGCAAACGCGACATACCACTGCACCTCGGCCCGCGTGCTGGCCAACTCGACGGCGCGTTGCACGTCGTGGATCATCCAGCGCAGCAGTTCGTCTTCGCGTTCGCGCTGGGCATCGTCGACCGCGGCGTCCTCGGGATGCTGACGGCGCGACGCCACCTCTTGCCGCGACGCGCCACTGCGCTCGGCATACGACAACCAGTAATCGGGCTTGATCGCAATGCTGTGCCCCATCGCGGCGCGGGCCGCGGCGTAGTGCGGGCGCGACACCGAGGGGAGCACCACTTGGGGATCGCCCGCCTCGATCAACTCAATGAAGCCCAGCAGAAAGTGGCTCCAGTAGTCGTTTGGTTCCAGCGACTCGACCAGGGCCAGCTTGCGGCGTGCGTTGCCGAGGAAGTCCGTCTCGCCGCGGCCATAGGTGGCGGCGATCGCTTTGTTCTGCGTGGCCACGACCCACAGGCCCCCCAGCATGTAGGCGTCGGCGGCAGTGACGGGATCGTCGAGCGAGTTGGCCGCGGGGGGCGGCGAGAACGATTGCCCCAGCCGCAACCGCGCGCCGCCGGCAAAGAATCTCGCGACTTGCGTCGGCCGAAAACGCTGCGTCAATTCCGCCGCCGCGAGGAGGTCGCGCGCTTCAGCGGCTCCGCTGGAGGTGATTCCCGCGCGCAGCATCTTCTTGCTATGCACCGCTGTGAGCAGCACCAGCTTGCGGTACACGTCGAACTGCAGGTCGTCGAGTTGTGCCGGCGTCAGGTCGTCCGCCGGCAGGTGATTCCACCAATCGCCGTGGTCGAAGGCGCCGATGCGATCGAGAGCGTCGTACAGCAACGCTTGCGCTTCAGCGTCATGTTGAAAGAAGTTGAGTTCTTCCGCCGTTTCACCCAACCGCTGGAATTCAGACAGCTGCGACGCGCGCTCTTGCCGCGCTGAAAGTTCGTTGCGCAACTCGGCGTATTGCGGTTCGTCGCTCAGCGATGCGACGGCGCGATCGAGAAAACTCGCCGCTGCGGCGAACCGCCCCGCATGGATTTCAGCAATCGCCGTTTGCGTCGCCGCATTGGCCGAGGCCTCCAGCTCCGCCAGCCGCTGCTGCTGCTGCTGGTCGATCGCAAGTTGTTGCTGGCGCTCTTTCTCCTGAAAGTGGCTCCAGCCGATGGCGCCAATCACGATGGCCGCAGCGGCCACGGCCTGTGTGGCCACCGCTGAGATGACTAGCGTGCGGTGATTGCGCATCCATCGCCAAGTTCGCTCGGCGAACGAATCGGCATACGCCCGCACTGGCTCGTCGGAGAGCCACCGCTGCAGATCCTCGCCCATCGCCCCGGCCGATGCGTAGCGGTCCTCCGGCAGCGGACGGAGCGCCTTCATGCAGATCGCCGAGAGGGCTTTGGGAATCCAATGTTCGCGTTCGCGCGGCGAGCGAAACTGACCGCGATCGATTTGCGCCATCAGCACTCCGATGTCATCGGTAGCGTCGTGCGGCACCTGGCCGGTGAGCAGTTGGTAGAGCGTGGCGCCCAGACTGTAGACGTCGCTCTGCGGCCCCAGGTCATTGAGCCGCCCCGCGGCCTGCTCGGGACTCATGTAGGCTGGCGTGCCGACCGCGGCGCCCATCCGCGTGGCGCCGCTCCCGCCGCTGCCGCTGCCCACCGGGGTCCATTTGGTGTAGGTGTCGACGACAATGTCCTCTTCGTCGCCGATCACCTTGGCCAGGCCCCAGTCCACGACCAGCGTTTCGCCGTACCGGCCGAGCATTACGTTGGCCGGCTTCACGTCGCGGTGAATGATGCCGCGGCTGTGGGCGTATTCCAGGGCGTTGCACACCTCGACGAACCGTGCAAGCAACCGCCGCAGTTCCGGCAGCTTGTCGGCGCCTTCGGGCGCTCCGTCGCGCGGTCGGAGAAACCGCTCGATCACCGTCAGCATGCTCTCGCCGCGGATGAACCGCATGGCGTAGTACGGCCGGCCGCTGGCGTCGGCCCCCAATGCGTAAATCGGCACGATCCCCGGATGCTCCAGCCGACCGGTGATCTTGGCTTCCAGCAGGAACCGCGCGCGCGAGTCGCCGTCGTCGGCCCATTGCGACTTGATCTGCTTGAGCGCTACGGTGCGATCGATTTCGCTGTCGCGGGCCAGGAACACGGCTCCCAGGCCGCCCTGAGCATGCAGTTGCACGATCTCGAACCGATCGCTTTGCGGCAGCTCCTCGGGCTTGGTGACGCGCGACCCGGCGTGGGGGCGGTCGGACGGTCGCGTGGCAAAGGGGTTGTTTCGCGGCGTGTGCAGCTGCGTGTCGGCCGAGCCCGATAGCAGCGCGCGGATCGAATCGGGCAACTCCGCCAATTGCGAGTCGACCGGCTCGGTGCGCGTCTTGAGGGCCTCGGCCGCGGCGGCCGAACGGAGCTCGCCGAGTTGCTCCGGCGAGAGCTTCGCGTTGGACTCGAGCAGCTCCGCCAATGACTGCGAAGGCTCATCCGCCCACCGTCGCGCCGCAGCTTCCAATTGCGCATCGGTCACCCACCCCCGTCGCCGCGCGAGCAGGCAAATCAGAAAATCGCGATCTTGCGGCGAGTAGGCCATACTCGCTTCGTTGTACCGCGAATCGCGGGGCAAGGCCAACCGGAGTGCGTCGATTCGTCCGTGACGGCGACCCCGGTGGGAAACGACCGCGGATCAGCGATGCTCGTTGGGCCGATCGACCGACAGCAGCCGTTCGACGATCGCCGTCGGCGCCCGGAACGCCGTGCCGTGTCGCACCCCGGCGGGCATCTGCAGGCGGTCGGATTCGTCGGTCCAGGTCAGCAGATCGGGCGAGGTGACCAGGCCGAACTTGTGCTCGGTGTACTTGTCGAAGTACACGAACCACTTGTCGCCAATGCGGATCGCCGTGGGACCTTCCGCCCAATACTTGCCGGTGATCGGCTCGCCGGCCGGACCGTAAGGACCGACCGCGCGATCGGCAAAGGCCACACGCAGGTTCTTGGCCGCGGGGAACGGCCGGTCGGTTTCGTCCTTGAGGATCATCGCGTACCGGTCGCCAGCGCTCACCAGGGTGGAGTCGATCACATTGAACCCCGGGTCGTAGAATAGCCGGGTTGGCGAGAACGTCTCGAAGTCGGGGGTCGTCACATAGTACATGCGGTGATCCCAACCAGGATCGTCGTCGTTGCGCTTGATCTGGCCGTCGGTTTCCGCGAACTTGCCGGGGATGGTGGTCGCCCAGCAGACGACGAATTGTTTTGTAGCCTCGTCGTAGAACGCCTCGGGAGCCCAGCAGTTGCGCGCCGTCGGCTCGTCTTTCATCACGGGGAGGAACCGCTGCGGTTCCCAGTGCAACAAATCCTCTGAGGAACTGTAACCGATGCCCCGCTCGCTCCAGCTGACAGTCCACACCATGTGAAAGCGACCGTCGGGCCCGACGACCACGGCCGGGTCGCGCATCAGCTTGTCGCCGCCCACTGTCGGAGCCAGCAGCGACCGTCCGCCGGCGATCTTTTCCCACTGGTAGCCGTCAGTGCTGTGCAGCAGATGCAGACCGTCCTCGCCGTTGCCGACGAAGTACGAGAAGAGCAACTGCTCATCGCCCGGCTCCGCGGCCTGACTCCAACGGGGAACCGCGGAAGTTGAGAGCATCGCGGCGACCGAGAGCGTCGTGAGTGCAAGTTTCGCTGTGAACATCTGTTGCCAAGCCCTTTTGCTCATCATCGAACGTTCAGTGGACAATGCCGTCAACTCAGGCGGCTTCACGAATCGTCCCGTTAGCTAATCCACGGAGTCGTGCGCGGCCCGTCGGCAATCTTGGATTCTACCCAGCCGGCGTTGACCGTTCGAGAAATCCGAGAGGCCGTCATTCCGTGCGGCGTCGCACAAGCGAGCCGCGCCGCCCGGAAACTGCTACCAGGAGCGGTCCCAGGCACGCAGACAGATCTGTCCGCAGTATCTCCCGATCTCCAGAAAATCCGACGATACGACCACGCTAGAAGACCGGGCGAATCTCCTTCAGCCGCGATTCGGTCTCGGCCATCAGTGCATCCTCGGCCGCCTCGTCGGCGGCTTCGTAGGTGACGCTGAATCGCAGGAAGCTGCCTGCGTCGTCCCACGGCACGGTGCAAATCGACTGCTCGGTGATGAGATACTGGCTGCACGCCTCGGCGTTTTCAAACGTTGGTCCCTCTGCCAGCCCTTTTGGCGAGGGCGTGTACAGGAAGTATGTCCCGCCGGGCATTTCGCACTGGAAGCCGCATCGCCGGAGCGTGGCGACCAACTTCTCCATCCGGCGGCGGTACTTCTCGCGAATGCGGCGCGGGATCGACGGTTCGTCGAGCGCGGCGATCGCCGCTTTCTGAATCGCCAAGAACTGGCCGCTGTCGCTGTTGTCTTTCACGTCGGCAAACGCGCGGACGATCAGCGGATTGCCGCAGATCCAGCCGAGGCGCCAGCCGATCATATCGAACCCCTTCGACATCGAATGCATTTCGACGCCCACGTCTTTCGCCCCCGGCACGGCGAGGAAACTGTTCGGCTCGCGATCGAACGACAGTTGCCCGTGGGCCGCGTCCTGCACGACGATCAACTGATTATCGTGGGCAAACTGAATGACGCGCTCGTAGAATTCGCGGGTGGCCGTCTTGCCGGTCGGGCTGTTGGGATAGCAAATCACCAGGAGCTTTGCTTTGGCGAGAATCTCGGCCGGGATGCCGTCGAGGTCCGGATAGAAATCGTTCTCGGCCAGCAGCGGCAGCTTGTACACCACGCCGCCGTAGTAGGTGGTGAGCGTCCCCGCCACGGGATAGCCCGGCACGGTCATCAGCGTCACGTCGCCGGGATTGATGAACGCCGCCGGCAGAATGGCCAACCCCGACTTCGACCCGATGCAATGATTCACTTCGGTGGCCGGGTCGAGCGTCACGCCGTACTCGCGCTGCATGAACCGCGCGACAGCCTCCTTGAACGCCGGCGTCCCGTTGTCGGCGTAACCGCGATTCTCCGGCTTGCGGATCTCCTCGGCCATGCGATCGAGCACCGCGGGATCGGCCACGCCGTCGTTCTCGCCAATGCCGAAGTCGAGCAGCTTCCGATCGGGGTAGTCGGCGAGCGCCTTGCGCTTAGCTCGTTTGATCTTCTCAAACTTGTAGATCGCGGCCGTCTTGCCGTACTGGGCCCCGCCAATGCGGTCGGCGAAAAGCGTCTGGAAATAGGGGTCGGACATGGTGCGGCGGGGTGTGCGTGATTTGCGAGATAGGAATCGCGCCAGGGTACCCCATCGCGCCAAGAACCAAAAGGGGCCCGATTTGGCACAATCGCCCCGCGTTAGCGGCGTCGGCGACGACGCCCGCCCTGTCAATGTCCGGCAACACAAAAGACCCACGAACGCTGCAGCTGTTGTCCCATTTTGCATAAAAAACGGCTGACGCCGTGCAGTGAAAGCGTCGTGGCCGACGCCGGTAACGGGGAGTTTTCTTGCGTTTCGCAACTTGATGCGCTACGTTTGCGTCATGCTTGGCAGTCACATTGTTTTTTCCTGCTACGGCTTCTGGCTCCCCAACGATCCCCGCGGCAGCGGCTCGCGCGTGGTCCGCGCTCAGCACCTCTATGACGCCGGGGGCGAAGCAACTCGCGTCGACTCGCGCCGCTCCGTCGCCAAACGGCCTCATGATCGAGCAATTCGTCTGGCGACCAAGGCGGCGCTCGCGCGCCGGCCAGTTGTGCTCACCGGCGAGCAGGCCTGCGCAGTCGCCCGTGGCATCGCCGATCTCTTGCCTAGATTGGAGGCAAAGTTGCATGCCCTCGCGGTGTTGCCCGATCACGTGCATGCCGTCGCAGCGCCGCACCGGCTGACTCCTGCGAAGCTGCGCGACGCTCTGAAGCGGGCCGCAACGCGCGGCCTCAACGACGCTGGCTTGCACCCGTTTCGCGACCATGCGCGTAGCAACGGCAAACTGCCAAGCCCGTGGGCGGAGCAGGGGTGGTGCGTATTTCTCGACACGCCGGACGAGATGCGGGGGCGCATTCGGTACGTCGAGCAGAATCCCGGCGAAGCGGGTCTGAATCCGCAGCGTTGGTCGTGCGTGACGCCGTATGCGGGTTAAGCGGGCGCAGTCAAACGATTAAATGCGCCGTCGTGGCCGACGGCGCTAACGCACACGGCCGCCTGGGTTGGCGGTGTCGGACACGACGCCCGCCCTCAGCGCGTTCACCCCGCGGCGAACGCGCCGCGCAACATGGCCAAGCTCTTGGGAATCGCCGTCCTCCAGTCCTCTTCGCCTTCAAACTCCAGCGACACGTAGCCGTGGTACTTGTGCCGGCGGAGCATCGCGGCGATGCGGGGGTAGTCCAGATCGAGCGTGTACCACAGGCCGCCGCCGTAGTAGGTCTTCGCCTGGACGAACACGGTCTGGGGGGCCATCTTTTCCAGGCGGTCGTAGGGGTCTTCCAGAAAGTTGCCCGTGTCGAGCGTGCATTGCAGCCAGGGGCTGTCGATCGCGTCGACGATCCGCAGCACGCCCTCGGGGGTCAGCCCCAGGCCCCAGTGGTTTTCCAGGCCCATGGTCACGCCGCACTTCTCGGCCGCGGGGATGCACTTTTCGAAGGCGTCGATGACCCACTTGAAGGCGTCGTCGTCGGTGTACCCTTCCAGCGTCGGCTCGACGCCGCGGTTTGCCATCAGTTCGTCAAAGTCGCCGCTCGTGCCCCAGCGGCCCGTGTTGACGCGCATGGTGGGGATGCCCAACTGGTACGCCAGCTCGATGTGGTGAATTGTCTTGTCGATATTCGCCTGTCGCACCGCCGCGTCGGGCGACACGAACCCCTGATGCGTGCTGAACCCGCACAGATCCAAACCACCCGCCAGCGCCCGCTGCTTGAGCTGCTGCAAGTACGCGTTGTCTTCGCGCTCCATTTGGATGTGGAGAATTTCAACGGCATCGAACCCCATCCGGGCCGCCTCGTCGATGCACTCTTCGATCGACAGCTTCGAGTCGTCCTTGAACCGCCAGAACGAATAGGTGGAAACGGCAATGGGGTTGCCGCGGGGGTAGTCGCCGGCGGCGGGAGCTGGGGCGGCGGCAGCCTTCGTCGAATCGGCAGCCGAACCGACAGTGGCTGCAGCCGCGGCGCCCGCAATTCCGGTGGCAGCTTGAGCAAAGAAACGGCGACGGGGCAGAGACGGCATGGCAGACCTCACAGTGGCGACGGCAGGGAAACGAAGGAGCCGGAACGTCCCATGATAACGCCCGTCGACACGACTGCGCACTGGCCGGAGCGACTCAGTCGTCGTCCGCGGGCGGCGCTGGCAGCGCGAACGCCGGCATGGGAACGCGGATCACGAGATCGGTTTCTTCCAGATAGTCAAGCTCGGCAGGCGCCTCGTTTTCGTCGATCCACTCGCCGTCGACGATTTCGCCGCGAACATCCGTGCCACCGTCGTCGACGCCGTTTTCGAAGACGCTGTAGAGGAGATAGCCGCCGATCGTGCGTTCGTAGCGATACGGCTCGTTTGAGTAGGGATCGCGCGGCGTCTCGGGCAGGATTTCGGGCGCGAGGTAGACAAGCGATGCCGGGTAGGCGCCGTGCCGGGCGCGATACACCGACAGGGCGGCCGCCACGACGGTCAGCGACTCGCGAGTTTCGCAACGATCCTGCGCCTTGATCGCCGCTCCCAGCGCGGGGGTCATGATGGCAACAATGACGTCGGCCGCCATTTGAGTGCAATGTTCCCTGCTAAAGAAGATCGCCAAAGCGTGTTGGGCGTTATGACAACGTTCGCTCCGAAACTCGATCTCGTCGTCCCAGTCTTCGATGGCTATGGCACGACCGTCCCGGTCGGCAATTCTCGTCGCCGCAACCAATCTATCGTAGACGCCATTGATCTCGAGCATCACTGCGTCCCAATCGACAATCCGGTCCATCGCCCAACCCTTGTTGAGAATCTCGTTGGGCTGTCCTGTGGCAAGAAACACGGCTTGTTCGATCGCCCACAATCGTTCGTTGTCGAGCCTGTCGACCAACGGCGCGAGCGGCGGCAACGCTCGCAGGTCGGTCAAAATGGTTGCCGTGAGCGTTTCGGACAATCGCTCGTCATGCAGAATTACCGTCGCGGCTCGGCACGCGACGTCACGAATTGCAACTCCGACCAAGTAGTCAACGACAAACGGCCCCTGACTGATCTGCTCCGACAGCTGCAGTATCGCCAATACGTCGCGCCAGGCGGCCTCCAGGCGGCCTTCGCCCATGTGACGCATTGCTCGTAGACTCAACGCCCTGGCAGCGTCGCGCGACACATACGCGAGATTCAACTGGGCGTAAATCAGACTATCGACATAGTCGTTGAGAGACTCCGGCGGCGGCGACCAATAACGGGGCCGCTGCGTGGCCGCCACGATCGTCTCGATAGCCCCGTCGTTTCGTTGCAGCCATGCAGCCAGAGGAGGGATTTGGACGCTCGTCCAAGGTCGATCGAGCGCTCGATCGATGACCTCGACGGCCGCCGCTGGGGGTTCAATCGGGAGTTCTTCGTCGTCCCACTCGCTGAAATCGTCGTCACTTTGGTGGTCGTCGTCGCGAAGATCGGCCCGTTCATGGCCGCTGGACTCCAGCCAGTCGGCGATCTCGGATAGCAGGCGGGAGTCGTAGAGCCGCTCCAACGCCTTGGTCCGGTCCGGCTCGGTAGACATCCCCAACGCGTCCAAGACCGGACGCCGGTCCGCTGACTCTAAATCCGCTGGCCAAAGCGCCTGCCACAGCAACACGGCCGCATTGTTTGCAGGCGTCACGCCCCCGCGGCCGCGCTGCAAGAGGTACGCTTCGAAGTCGGGAAATCCGTCCGCCGTCAGCTGTTCGACAACCACCGTCGTCTGCGGGGAAATCGTAAACGGCAACGGTTCGGCGCGTGCAATCGTTGCGCACGCGGCGACGAAGGCAAGTATTGCAGTTGGACGTGGCATTGCAGCTACCCTCCTGCCGTGCGCGCCATTGGCCAGCGCCGGTGGTTCATGGCAGCGGTCGTTGCCGACCGCGCCAACCCCGTCGGTCGATGCCGTTATTCGTCGGCCGCTTCGTCGTCGCCTTCTTCCTTCGGCACGCGGACGATCGCTGCAAGGCTGTCGCCTTCGTCGACGCCCATGATCGTGACGCCCTGCGTGTTGCGGCCGATGACGCTGACGTCGCTGACGCGGATGCGTTGGATCTTGCCGCGGGCGGTCATCATCATCAGCTCTTCGCCCTCTTCGACGCGGACGATGCCGATCACTTGGCCGTTGCGGTCGGAGGTCTTGATGTCGCGCAACCCCTTGCCGCCGCGGCGCTGCGTGCGGTAGCGGTGGTTGCTGGAGGACTCTTCTGTTTCGTTCTCCTCGGCCGCGTCGTCGTCGTCCGGCACGGCATTGGGGCCGAAGGGAGTGCGTTTGCCAAAGCCGTTTTCCGTGGCGGTAAGCAGCGTGGCGCCGGGATCGGCCACCACCATGCCGGCCAAGAAATCGCCCTTCGACAGCGTGATGCCCTTCACGCCGCTGGTGTTGCGACCGGTGGGACGGGCGTCCGCTTCGCTGAACCGAATCGCCATGCCTTGGGCCGTGGCGAGAACTAACTCCTCGCCCGGGCCGACGACCGACACGTCGACCAACTCGTCGTCATCCTTCAGCTTGATGGCGATGATGCCGGTCTTCATCGGCCGACCGTACGCCTTCAGCGGCGTCTTCTTGATCAGGCCCTTGCGGGTGGCCATCACGAGATGATGGTCGGGCAGCGAGAAGTCGCGAATGGCGCGGCAATCGGCAATCTTTTCGCCCTCGGCCAGATTCAGCAGGTTGACGACCGCGCGTCCTTTGCTGTCGCGGGCCAGTTGCGGCAGGTTGTACACCTTTTGCCAGTAGACCTTGCCCAGGTTCGTGAAGAACAGCAAATAGTCGTGCGTGCTGGTGACGAACAGGTGTTCGACTGGGTCGTCGTCGTCGACCTTGGCGCCTTTGACGCCCTTGCCGCCGCGGCGCTGGGCCTGGTACACGCTGGCCGGGGTGCGCTTGATGTAACCCTGGTGGCTGATCGAAACCACCATGGTCTCTTCCTCGATCAGGTCCTCCATGTCGACGTCGCCGACCTCTTCGCCGCTGATCTCGGTGCGGCGAGCGTCGCCGTGCTTGCGGATCAGTTCTTCGCAATCCTCGCGAATCATCGCATTGATCCGCGCCGGGTCGGCGAGAATCGACAGGTACTCGCCGATCTCGACCAGCAGCTTGTTGTGCTCGTCGGCGAGCTTTTCTTGTTCGAGATTGACCAACTGCCCTAGCGTCATCCGCAGGATCGCGTCGGCCTGCACGGGGGTCAGCGAGTATTCCTCGGCAACGCCGCGTTCATCCTGGAATTGAGCGTAGCCCTCGTCGCCCAGGGCCCGCTTGAGCATGGCGCCGGGCGTTTTGATCTCCATGAGGCGTTCTTTGGCCTCGATCTGCGTCTTGCTGGCGCGAATGACGCGGATGACCTCGTCGATATTGGCGTGCGCCAGCAGCAGGCCCTGCACCGTGTGCTT
>JAGQOU010000173.1 GCA_020427145.1 Planctomycetales bacterium
AAATTGCGCCACGAAACTCTGTCCACGGCGACCAAATCGCGATTGATTGCAGCGATCGTCCTGCTGGCGATCGCCCCAGCCGCCGACGCCGCCGATTGGCCGCGGTGGCGCGGGCCCAACGACAGCGGCGCCGTGGCCGAAGGACCGACGCCGGTCGAGTTCTCCAAGCCGGAGGATTTCGCGTGGCGCATCGACTTGCCGGGCCAGGGGGCTTCCACCCCCGCGGTGTACGGCGACCTGCTCGCGCTCACCTGCACCGTCGACGGCCAAGATACTGTATGCTGCTACGGGCTCGACGGCCAACCGCGCTGGCAGAAGTCGCTGGGTCCCGAGCGCCCCGCCAAGCACCGCGACGGCAGCAGTGCAGCGCCGTCGCCGGCGACGGACGGCCAGCGCATCGTCGTGTACTACAAGAGCGGCACGATCGCCGCGCTCGATTGGAACGGCGGCATCCTGTGGCAAAAAAACATCCAGCAGGAGTACGGCGAGGACACCTTGTGGTGGGACCTCGGCACGTCGCCCGTGCTGGCCGACGGCAAAGTCATCGTGGCGGTGATGCACACGGGCGAGTCGTTTCTGGCGGCGCTCGATGCGAACACGGGCGAAGAGATTTGGAAAACCGCCCGCGTGTACGAGTGCCCGCGCGAGTGCGACCAGGCTTACACGACCCCCAGCGTGGTCGACGTTGACGGTCGTATGACCATTGTGACATGGGGCGCCGACCATCTCACCGGGCACGACCTGCAAACGGGCGCATTGCTGTGGGAGTGCGACGGGTTCAACCCCAACGCCGAAGGAGCGTGGCGCGTCATCGCGTCGGCCGCCGTGGGCGAGGGCTGGGCTGTCGTACCCTACGGCCGCGGCGAGTTCGTCGCAGGCGTACGGCTCGGCGGCAGCGGCGACGTGACCGCCAGCAATCGCCTGTGGCAGCGCGAGGGCATCGGCGCCGACGTACCGACCCCCGCGATCGCCGGCGGCAAGACCTACGTGCTGGGCGATCAGGGCGCGCTGACGTGCCTCGACCTCCAAACGGGTGAAACCGTCTGGGAAACGACGCTGCCGCGCAGCCGCAACAAGTTCTATTCTTCGCCACTGCTGGTCGGCGACATTCTCTACTGCACGCGCATCGACGGCACCGTGTTCGTCGGACACGTCACCGCCACAGGCTACGAATTGCTGGCCACCAACGAGTTGGACGATCGCATCACCGCCACAGCGGTCCCGGTGGAAGCCGGCATCCTGTTTCGCGGCAGTGAGCGATTGGTGCTGGCCGCGGGCAAGAAGTAGAGGCGAATGCGGCAGGTCCCCGATTCGGAGTGATCGGCATCGTATGGGCGATACGGCCCAGAATGCCGGCTCAAATCCCAGCGGAAAGACGACGTCACAAGTATTCTTTTGACGATAGGGCGATCGGCGCCGTGCGAGTTGGACAAAACCACCTCTTCTGTCAATCGATGCGATTTCCTCTTGATCTTCTGATTCCGCTGAGGCGGCGAAATATGCAGCGCATCACGGCGGTTCAAATTGAGGAGATGCGCAAATGCGGATACGATCGCTCGACGATTGCCGAGGCCGAGGCATGGTTCGAGCAGGGCAAAGCGGCTGACGCCATCGTCGAGCAAATTGAAGCGGCGTTTGCCGACGTCCGGCTAGAGGAGGGAATTGGTCTACGGCAGTCCCATGGGATCGACAACTACGCCGGGGCGGATCAACTCCGTCGACTTCGCGACTCCGACGAAAAAGATGATTGGCGAAGGATCGACGCCCAATTGCTTGCATCAAGTGAAGCCGCGCCATCGTTCCTGGACGGCAAGGGCTTGCGGTTCCATGCGCCCGCGTTCATGGTCGCAGAATTGCGAGGGCAAACTGAGACAGACTTTGTTGGGCGCTTAATCTACGGTTTGTACAACGTGCGGGATTTTGTTGAGTCTTTGACACCGCCACAGCGCGCCGCGATCATCGCGTGCATTCAATTTTACGGGAACCTCGATCAGTATGGATACGAACCAAACGACATCGAGGCGGCCATCGCCGGGTTCAACGCATAAGGGGGCGCGATGCGAGATCAACGCTTTGTCGCCGCCCATCGAGGCGGGCCGCTGGATCGGGAGAGCCACACATTGCTGGCCCACTGGGCCGCTGACTGCGCCGAGCGCGTGCTGCCGCTGTTTGTGCGGCACTCGGTCGACGACCGTCCGCAACGGGCCTTGGATATCGCCCGCATGTGGGCCCGTGGCGACGTGGAAACGGGCGTCGCCATGAAGGCCTCGGCCGCCGCTCACGCCGCGGCGCGCGAGGCCACGGACAAGGCCGCCATTGCCGCCGCCCGCTCCGCCGGCCATGCGGTCGCAACGGCCCACTTCGCCGACCATTGCATGGGGGCGCTGCTGTATGCGATGAAAGCACTCGAGGCATCTGGCGAAGACGCCCGCGCCGCGTTGGACCGACAACTCGCAAGCCTGCCGCTCCACCTACGCAATATTGTCGCCAAAGGCGTCTACGCACGCTTGAAGCCTCTCGGCGTCCTGCAATCAAGCGATGGCTGATTCTCCGTGCTTCAGGTAGCCGCTCAGACGATTCGACTCAAGGCGGCAACTCCCGCCACAACCGTTCGAGCAAAGTCTCACGTTTCCGCAAAAAGGCTGCTTTCGTATCGCGACGCGCCGCGGCAGATTGAAAGTCGCCTTGGCTCACACAGTGTTCCAGTTGCCGTTGTGCGTCTTCGATCTGATTCTGCACATCGATCACGCGAGGATCGTCCTCAAATCTTGCCAACGCTTCCTGAAGCGGGAATCGCGGAATCGGCAATCGGTGCTCGACAGCTTCGCAGAGTTTGTCTATGTCGACTCCCATGCAATGCAGCACGGTTGCACAATCGCCGTCGCGGTCGGCAACCAGAGCCATGAACAGGTGGCCGACGTCCAGTTCATTGTGATTGCGCTGCTCGACGTCCCGAAGCGCCCGGCCCACGACGTCTTTTGTCTTGTTTTGATCCTGGCCTTCAAACGCAAGGGCGTGCTGTTGGAGCTTGTCGAAGTCGACGCCGCACTCGCGAAGCGACTCGTATGCAGCGCCGGGCGCCGATGCGACGCCGATTAACAGGTGCATTTGCGTGATAGTCGGAGAACCCTGCTGCATTGCCGCTGAACTGGCAGCCTGCAGAGCCGCCCGGCAGTTCATGGTATGCGGCAGGAACATAGCGATTTCGAGAGCGTAACTCGATGACACGAAAGCCTACGGCAAAGCCAACGCTTTCGCTGCGGTCGCCGTCGCGACAACCTCGTGTCGCGGCTCAACTTCGGTAAGCTCTCTCCAACTGGAGCAACCAGACATCCACACCTACCTCTGCCGCCCCCATGACCGGCTCCCCCACCCGCTACACATACTGGTTCACCACGTTCTCAAACAACTCCTGCCGGCCGCTGGCGTTGGGGGTGATTTCGCCGCGGTCGAGCATCAGTTTTTCGAGCGACTTGAAATCGTGCTGCCCGGCTTCGATGGCGGCGCCCAGTCCCTCGTCCCAGCTCGCGTAGCGGTCCTGCACCATGCCGGCCAAGCGGCCGTCGGCGATCATCGCCGCGGCGATCTTCAACCCTCGGGCGAACGCGTCCATTCCCCCGATGTGGGCGTAGAACAGGTCGATCGGCTCAAAACTCTCGCGACGCACCTTGGCGTCGAAGTTCACCCCGCCGGTGGTGAAGCCGCCGTATTTGAGCACCGCCAGCATGCACTGCGTGGTGAGATAGATGTCGGTGGGAAACTGGTCGGTGTCCCAACCCAACAGCAGGTCGCCCGTGTTGGCGTCGATGGAGCCCAGCGCGCCCGCGGCGCCGGCGACTTCCATCTCGTGGTGCATGGTGTGCCCGGCCAGCGTGGCGTGGTTGGTCTCCAGGTTCAGCTTCAGGTGCGGCAGCAGATCGTATTGCCGCAGGAAGTTGAGGCACGCCGCGGCATCGCTGTCGTACTGATGCTTGGTCGGTTCTTTGGGCTTCGGCTCGATGTAGAACTGCCCCGTGAAGCCGATCTCCTTGGCGTAATCGACGGCCATGTGCAGAAACTTGGCCAGGTGTTCCTGCTCGCGCTGCATGTCGGTGTTCCACAAGCACTGGTAGCCCTCGCGGCCGCCCCAGAACGTGTAGCCCTCGCCGCCCAGTTCGTGGGTCACCTCCATCGCCTTCTTCACCTGCGCGGCGCCATACGCAAACGCGTCGGCGTTGCAGCTGGTCGCGGCGCCGTGCATGTAGCGCGGGTTGCTGAACAGGTTGGCCGTGCCCCACAGCAGCTTCACGCCGCTGCGCTGCTGCTCTTCCTTGAGCACTTTCGCCACCGCGTCGAGATTGGCGTTCGACTCGCTGAGCGAACGACCCTCGGGGGCCACGTCGCGATCGTGGAACGCGTAGTACGGGGCGCCGAGCTTCTCGAAGAACTCGAACGCCACCCGCGCGCGGTTCTGGGCGTTCTCGACCGATTCGCTGCCGTCGTCCCAGGGGCGCTGCATCGTGCCGGGGCCGAACGGATCGGCGCCCGTGCCCCGAAAGGTGTGCCAATAGACGACGCTGAACCGCAGGTGGTCGCGCATGGTCTTGCCGACCACGACCTCGTTGGCATCGTAGTAACGAAACGCCAGCGGGTTGCGGCTGTCGGGACCTTCAAACGGGATCTTCGACACGTCGGGGAAAGCGGCCACGGAGGGGTTCCTTGCAGCAAAGGCGAGTGCACATCGACAAGCGGAAAGCCGGTCATTGTAACGGAACCGGCCCCGGCGAGAACGCCCCTGCGATCGCGCAAATTTTCTGGACATTTGCGGCGGCTGCCTAACCCGCTCAGGGGCGCGGCCTGGTGAAAGATGGGGACGCGCTTCGCGGAACGTCGGCGCGGACGCTGAGGGGACGTCGCGGCAAGCGCGGCGCCCGTTGCTTTTCCAACCGCGCTGTCCGGGTCAACTCAACGCAATCTCGGCCGCCGCCAGGCCGGCCAATGCGAGTGCGCAGCCGAGGGCGGCGCTCCAACTGGGCAGACGCTTGGCGGTGAACAGCGCGAGCGGCGAGCCGAGGCGGTGCCAAATCAACAGCCCCGCGAGCGACGCGGCGACGCCGATCGCGACCAACACCCGCGCGGGCGTGCCGTGCCGCATGAGATCGCCGCAATCGCCAATCCCTTCGGCCACGCCGACGCTCAGGTACAGTCCGTTGGCCAGCAGGCAGAACCCGGCAAAGAAGCCGGCGATTGCCACGGCGCTCGGCCATCGGCGCGGCATCAGCTGCCATGCCACGCACGGCGCGAGCGCTCCGACGACCGGGCCCAACCAAGCCACGACGCCCGGGTGCAAATTGCGGCTGACGTCGGTCCGCGAGATTGCCAACGGGTGCAGCACGACGCGCTCGACCCGCGCCCCGGTGAGCCACGCTCCCAGCACATGCCCCGCCTCGTGGACGATTTGCATCAGCAGCCAACAGAGCGCGAGCGCCGATGCCAGAAACAAGACCTGTCGGATTCGATCCATGCGCGCATTGTTGCGGGAAACAGCGACGTCGTGCAACTCAATCCGCCGCCCGATCGTGATAACGCTGGAGAACTTTGAGGGGTGGCTGGGGACGGAGCGAAGCGGAGCCCCCAGGAAATCCGCTGGGGGCTCCCTCCGGTCGTCCCCAGGCACCCTTCATTCACGACCCGCGGTCTACCGACGGGTCGAGGCATCGGCCTTCAGCGCGATCTCGCCGAAGTAGCGTTCGCCGTCGCGGAGGATGTCGAACCGCACCTTGCCTTGGCTCGCCAGTTGGTCGGCCCGGTTGACGATGTAGCGGATGTCCGACTCGCTGGTCGTGTACCAGCGGTGAACGCGAATCAGTACGTCGCCCACCAGCACGCCCTGCTCGGCCGCGGCGCCGTCGGGACGCACGGCCGTCACCCGCATGCCGCCCTTGTACGATTGGCCCCGGGCTCGCATGTCGCTAGCGCTCTCGGTGGCGAGCACCAAGCCCAGCGCGTCCCAGGTGGCGCGCTCGAATTCGTCAGTCGGTCCCGCCTCGGCAACCGTCGAGGTCGTGGGGGACGACAGCTCGGGGCCGCGGACAGGTCGACGGCCGCGGGCGGCGAGCCGCAGGTCGAGTTCCACCTCGGCGCCGTTGCGTTCGACAATCACGGGAATCCGATCGCCGACGCCGCGTCCCAAGAGCGCCCGCTCTACGTCCAGCGGCCGGTGGATCGCGACGGTGCCGATTCGCACGAGTTGGTCGCCGCGTTGCAGGCCGCTGACCTCCGCCGGGCTGTTGCGGTCGAGCCGCACGACGGTGACGGCGCCGGTGGGACTGCCGATGGCCACGGGCGTGATGCCATGCCAGGTGTTGTCGAGCCGCTCGATGCTCATCAGGTTGGCGGCGACCTCCAGGGCCTTGTCGGCGGGAATGGCAAAGCCGATCCCCTGGGCGCCCGCTCGCACGGCGACGTTCACGCCGATCATCTCGCCGTTGATGTTCAGCAGCGGCCCGCCGCTGTTGCCGGGATTGATGCTGGCGTCGGTTTGGATGAGATCGAGGTACTGCTGCGTCTCGTTGACCTGCACGTTGCGATGCAACGCACTGATGATGCCGGTGGTCACCGTATTCTCATAGCCAAAGGCGTTGCCCACGGCGATCACCGGTTCGGCCGGCATCAGGTCGCTGGAGGTGCCGATTCGCAAAGTCGACAGAGAGTGCGAAGCACGGATGCGGATCACAGCCAGGTCGGTCTCTTTATCATTCGCCACCAGTTGGGCGATGTATTGCTGCCCCTCGTTCAGCGTGACGTTGATCTGCCGCACGCCGTCGACGACGTGATAGTTGGTGAGGATGTAGCCGCGGGGATCGATGATGATGCCCGTGCCCATGCCGTTAACCTGCCGGGGCACGGCGGCGCCGCGAACGCCATCGACGCCGTCGGTGATGGACTTCTGCCCCTGGATGTTGACCACGGCGGGGGCCGCGTCGCGCACCGCCCGCACCACGGGGGTGAGTCGCTCCGGGGCGATCGAGCCGCCGTCGGCCGCCAGCACTGCGGGGCCTCCGAAGCACGCCAGGACGGGACAAAGCAAGAACAAGCCAAGCCGCTGGCGGCAGGAGAGCGGGCGCAGGTGGGGCATCGCGGGGTCGTCCAAGCGTTCAGGCAGCCGTATCGGCCGCGGGCGGGGAGGGTGACCGCCACCGAGTGCGGGCGATGCCCCCGGCGGACCCGTTGCCAACGCCCGCCGCGGGGGCGAGTGCTGGCAACAGCAGCGAGGCGACCGACGCCGCCTCCAGGTGCGTTGATCGGCCCCCCTGCACGACGCGCTTAAACGATACAACCCGCAGCCCGCACAGTTTGCCCAGCGTGAAGCAACCAGGCCTCTCCGCGAGCCAGCGCCGCCCTGCCCCGCGATCATCCGGCCCACAGACGCGTCGTGCGGCACACCGCGCCGTGACAAACGGCAAACAACGAAGACGCCGGAGGTCGACGAAGGCCCTGACTCCAAGGAAGGGCCTGACGTCAACGAAACACCTGAAGGCAACGAAGCGCCTCGGCCTGAAAGGCCGACCTACGAAAGCCCAGGGCGCAAGCCCTGGGACCATTTTGAATTCGATCGGGGGTGGCTGGGGACGACCGCAGGGAGCCCCCAGTGGCGTTCCTGGGGGCTTCGCTTCGCGACGTCCGCGAGCCACCCAACTCTCCTCGGCAAGCGGTATCACTACCAACTCGCTAGCACCCCCGCGGCAAGGCCCCGCTGCGGGTATACTGCGGGCTTTCGCCCACTGCCGATGGTTTCCTTGCGCGAACGAAATTGATGAACACGACGACCAAGTCGCCAGAATCCCCTGCTGCCACCCGAGATCTCGTCGCCGTGCTGGTGGCGCTCGTGCTGCCGTCGGTGGTCACGTGGCTCTACTTTTTCCAGGCCGAGCGACTGCCCGCGGGCGCTCAGGGAGCGGTGTTCGGCGTCGTGAAGGTGCTGCAATTCGCCTTCCCGGCGGTGTGGATGATTTGGGTCGCCCGCCGCCCGCCGCAAATCAAATGGCCCGGGCTGGGCGGCGTTGCCATCGGCGTGGCGTTTGGGCTCGTCGTGGCGGGGGCGATGCTCGCGCTGTACTACCAGTGGTTGAGCACGGCGCCCGACTTTGAGGGCGCCGAGGATGCGATGGAAGCCAAGCTGCTGGGGTTCGGGCTCACGTCGGCGTGGAAATTCGCCGCCCTGGGCGTGTTCTACAGCCTGTGCCATTCGCTGCTGGAGGAGTACTACTGGCGGTGGTTCGTCTTCGGCCAGCTGCAGCGGTTCACGACGTTCACCACGGCAATGGTCGTCTCGTCGCTGGGGTTCATGGCCCATCACGTGTTGGTGCTGGGCAAGTACTTTGGCTTCGACAGTTGGCAGACCTGGGCGTTCTCGCTGTGCGTGGCCGTCGGCGGGGGGGTGTGGGCGTGGCTCTACAAGCGCACCGGTTCGCTGCTGGGCCCGTGGATTAGCCACCTGATCGTCGACGCGGCGATCTTTTGGCTCGGGTTTGAAATCGGCCGCGACCAATTCATTGGATAACGCGTCGGCTCGATCGGACGCGCACCGCTCAAGTGCTTTCGCGCAGAGAAAAACGCTAGCACCACCGCACTATGTTGCGATGCGCCAGCCGCGTTGCCCCAAGATAGAGAATCTAGTTGCAGTTTGCGGCCAGTCAGTTATTTTCCCGCAAGACTTGCGTCCTTTCCGACCGCGTGACACGGTCGAACAACAGAAGGAGCTTGAGGCCAGATAGGGATGTCGAACGGCGCTGTTGCAGGGGCTCCTGCGCGACGAGAAATCGCGTGCCAGGTAACTGACTCAGCGCCCAAAATGCCGCCTCCATCCTCACGGATGCTAGCAGGACCCACGGATGGGACCACTCGCCGCGTTGCCACTGACGGCAGCGGGCTTGGCCTGCGAACTTCCTAGCGTCGCGCCTCTTTCGCGGCGTCTTCCGGCTGTGAGACCGGCGTTGCCACCCGTGGCTCGACATGCCGTATTACCCAGCGAGGGTCCGCTGGGCTCCTTCTGCACTTCCCTGGTCAGACGCCAAGACGGCGTCGGAAAGGAACCCTTCCCATGTCTTCCAAACCCGTGATTGGTATCAACGCCGATTTCCGCACCGCCAAGCAGGGTGCGCAGGCCTTCTCCTTCGTGGCTGCCGGCTACTACGACGCCATTCACGAAGCGGGCGGCCTGCCCGTGATGTTGCCGCCCTACGCGGACGAAGCCGATCTGGAGGCCGTGCTGGAGCGGCTCGACGGCGTGATGTTGATCGGCGGCGCCGACCTCGACCCGCGCCGCGACGGCTGGATGTTACACCCCACCGTGCGGCTGCAGGACCCCCGCCGCGAATCGTTCGACCGGATGCTCGTGCGGCTGGTGAGCGAGCGACGCATTCCCGTGCTGGGCATTGGCGCCGGCATGCAGCTGATCAACGTCGCCAACGGCGGCAACCTCATGCTGCACATCCCCGAGGACAAGCCCAGCGCATTGCCGCATTTCGACCCGCTCGATCCGGATCACCGCCACACGCTGGTGCTCACCCCGGGCTCGATCATGGATCGCGTCTACGGCGACGGCGAGCTCCGCGTCAACAGCATGCACCACATGGCCATCGACGACCTGGCCCCCGGGTTCGAGGTGACCGCCCGCTGCCCCGATGGCATTGTCGAAGCCATCGAGAGTCAAATGCCCGACTGGTTCGCCATGGGCACGCAATTCCACCCCGAGGCCCGGACGGCCTCTGCGCTCGATTTGCGAATCTTTGAAGAGTTCGTGTCGGGCGTGAAGGAGACGCGCACGGCCGTGCGTTTGGTGGCCTAGCGGCCGCCGCGAACGGAAGCACATGAATCGGGCCCGTGGCGATCGCCCGCAAGATCGTCGCGCCGCCCGCGCTTGAAAGGATTCAGGCGTTTGCGATCAGACCGCGGGGACGGCACCGGACGCCGCCCCGCGGTCTTTTTGTTGGCGGAGGTTTCGAACACAGCGGGCGACTCGCCGCCGACAACGACCTAAACCAACAACTTCAAGAACTCGCGCATCCAGGCCGGATTCGCCGGCCAGGCGGGCGCCGAAACCAACTTGCCGTCGACATGGACGCTGTCGAGCCCGGCGCTCGGTTGGGCCCATTTCGCCCCCGCCTGCTCAAGCTGCGGTCGCACGCTTGGATAGCCCTGGCACGAGCGGCCGCTCACCACGTCCGCAGCGGCCAGAATCATCGGTCCGTGGCAGGTGACCGCCACCGGTTTGTCGGCGGCAAAGAAGTCTCGCACCAACGCGAGGACGCGCTCGTCGAGTTGCAGGTACTCGGGCGAGCGGCCGCCGGGGATCACCAGCGCGTCGTAGTCGCTCGCCTGCACCGCGGCGAAGTCGGCCGTGACGGGAAAGTTGTGCCCGCGCTTCTCGGTGTAAGTTTGTTGCCCCTCGAAGTCGTGAATCGCGGTGACGACATGGTCGCCCGGCTGCTTATCCGGGCAGACCACGTCGACCGCATGCTCGACCATCTGCAAGATCTGCAGCGGGACCATGCACTCGTAGTCCTCGACAAAGTCGCCAACCAACATCAACACGCGCTTGCCCATCAGATACTCCCGTACTGAAGCGAACTCTGTTTATTTGAACCACGACGACACGACGAGCAGAGAACGACGCCGTGCCCCGATCGCGCTCGTCCCCTCCCCTTGCCGGGGAGGGAGCCGGAACGGTCTGCTTCGCTTTGTCTTGTCGCCTCGTCGTGTCGTCGCGTCGTCGTGGTTCACTCTTCCACGCACAAAGCCCGCGCACCAGCGTCACTCCTCCGGCGCCAGGCACTCGGGCATGCGGCGGATGTTGCCGTCGCGGTCGATGCAGGCGATCACGCTTTGCCCCTGCGCGACTTGATAACTCCCGACGAACACGTCGTAGCGATGTTCGATGCGCGCCATCGTCGCTTTGACCACCTCGGTCACGATCCGCAGCGTGTCGCCGAAGCGGGCCGGGCGCATGAATTTGCAGCCGACCGAATGCACCACCAGAAACACGCCGTCGCGTTCCAGGTCGGCGTAGTCATGCCCCATCGCCTTGAGCATTTCGACGCGCGCCACCTCAAAGTACTTGAAGTAGTTGGCATGGTGGACGACCCCCTGGCCGTCGGTTTCGTAGTACCGCACGTCGAGTTCGATCGTGTTTTGCATGGCGGGCTGAATCGGAAAGTGGGGGGCGGGGCGGGCGGTCCGTCGGGGCGGGACGGCGCTTCGCGGCTCTCGCGCGCGGCGAGCGGCGGACGCGTCGCGGCTGCCGGGGCGTTTCGTCCCAATTTAGGCGACTTGCCTCGCGCGGCCTAGTCGCCCCTATCACGCGGGGTCGTCGCGCTGGCTCGTCGCGTTGCATCGAGACTGCCGCAGCCCTATAGTGTTGGCGGACAAGGGTTTGGCGAGCCGGGGAGCCGCCGACTTGGCCCTCTAACCCGATGGCGGTAAGGGAGACCCACGTATGAGCAGCGGCGACCAATCCAGTACCGACTTCGCCACGATGCGAGGTCGCGATTACCCGTCGATTCGTCAATTCACGGTGTTCATCGAGAATCGGGTCGGACAGCTGTTGGAGGTCGTCCGGCGGTTCGAGGGGAGCAACGTGCGGATCGTCGCCCTGACGATCTCCGACTCCACCGAGTGCGCCGTCGTGCGGTTCCTGCTGAGCGACCCCGAAGCGGGCCGAGAACTGCTGGAACGGGCGGGACTGGCGATTATCGAGTCGGATCTGATCGCCGTGGAGCTGCCCGACACGCAGCAACCGCTGCTGCAGGTCTGCACGGCGCTGCTGCAGGCCGAGGTGAATATCACGCAGGTCTACCCGCTGCTGTCTCGCCCCCGCAACAAGCCGGTCGTGGCGTTGATGGTGGACAATATCGAAATGGCGATCGACACGCTGGCCGACAAGGGTTTCGTGGCGATCAACGAAGACGACCTCAAAGATATCAGCTAAGCCCTATTTCTTCCGCCTGCAACGGCTCTGAGAGCCGTGCCGGCTTGGGCCGATTCTCCGCCCTGCCCGCGCTCAGGCCCCCGGGACGCCCGCGCCGCAGGTGGTCGCCGCTGGCGCGGCTGCCTATAATCGACCAAGACGGAGCTGCCCGCCACTCCCCGCACCAGGACCCCGCTATGCCTGCTGACGCCGGCGATGAACAGTCGCTTGTCGCCAACGAGCTGTACAAACAAGGGATTGCTTACTTCAACGACTGCGAGTTCTTCGAAGCCCATGAGGTTTGGGAAGAACTGTGGACCGACTACCGCGGCGAGTCGCGGAAGTTTTTTCAGGGACTGATCCAGGCCGCCGTGGCGTTGCATCACTTTGGCAACGGCAACCTGCGCGGCGCCCGCAAGGTGTACGGCACGAGCCGGGCCTATTTGGAGCAGTACGGACCCTACCACCTGGGACTCGACCTGGAGAAGTTTCTCACCGAGTTCGACCGCTGCTTTGCCGAGGTCGTCGCCGACGCCGAGGCCACCGGCGGCATTGAAGTCGATCCCGAGACGATCCCCGAGATCCACCTGACCGCCACGGCTGAGTAGAATTCATCGCCCGCCGCCCGCACGATCACGCCCACCGCGAGCCACACTGCCATGCTTCCCTGGAACGCCGAAGACCTGACGTTTGACGAGTCCACCTTCTCTGGCGTCGGTCGCTTGTTTCCGCTGCCGAACCTCGTGATGTTCCCGCATGTGATGCAGCCGCTGCACATCTTCGAGCCGCGCTATCGCGAGATGCTCAACGAAGCGCTCGACGGCGACGGTCTGCTGGCCATGAGCGTGTTGCAGGGCGACGAGGACGCCCACCGGCCCGAGTTGTGTTCGCACGTGTGCCTGGGGCGGATCGTCACGCATCACCGGCTCGACGACGGCCACTACAACATCCTGCTGCTGGGCATGCGGCGCGCACGGATCGTGCGCGAATTGGAAACGGGCCAGTCGTTTCGCTCCGCCGAGGTGGAACTGATCGACGACCTCTACCCGGGCGCCGGCCACGACGGCCGCGCGGAACTGCAGCGGGTGCTGACCGAACGGTTTGGCGAGTCGCTGGACGGCGGCCCCGCGGTTGACGACGCCATGCGCAGCTTCCTCTCCGACGAGGCTCCGCTGGGCGTGCTGACGGACCTGGTGAGTTTTGCCGCGCCGCTGGACGTGGCGGCTAAGTGTCGCCTGCTGGGCGAAAACAACGTCGACCACCGCGCCGAGTGGCTGATCCGTTGGCTGGAGCAGGCCCACAGCGCCCACGCCGGCAAACCGAAGCCCGCGACCCACCCGGCCCACGACATGATGGCGCCCAAGGGCAAGTTCCCGCCGAAGTTCAGCATCAACTGACTCCGCCGCTGAATTCTCACATCGCGGCGGCCGGCGAACGGCCCCCTGGCGGTGAATCTCTCCGCTCGTCGACGGTTGACGCTCGGGCGCGACGCCCCGTACCATCGGGAACTCGTCGCGTCCGTCGGGCCTCGTTCATTGCGACGCGGGCCCTCTCCCGCTCCCTCCACAAGGCGTCCTCCGCACATGTCCACTTCCGCCCCGCGTGAGACCGGCAGTCTGCCCGGCGAGCTCGACGATGCCGACGGCCCAGGCGCCGGCAGCGTCGACCTGCCGCGCATCGAGGCCGCCGTGCGCGAGATCCTCGCCGCCGTGGGCGAAGACCCCGACCGCGAAGGCCTGCGCGAAACCCCGGCCCGCGTCGCCCGCATGTACCGCGAGCTGTTCAGCGGCCTGCACAGCGACCCGCGCGTGCATCTGCAGAAGTTCTTCACCGAAAAGTACGACGAGATGGTGCTGGTCAAAGACATCTCGTTCAACAGCATGTGCGAGCATCACATGCTGCCGTTCAT
>JAGQOU010000174.1 GCA_020427145.1 Planctomycetales bacterium
TAGGCGCCGCCGTAGGCTTTGCGCGTGATGACGGTAATCTTCGGCACGGTCGCCTCGGCAAACGCGTAGAGCAGCTTGGCGCCATGCTTGATGATGCCGCCGTACTCCTGCGCCGTGCCCGGCATGAAGCCCGGTACGTCGACGAACGTGATCAGCGGGATGTTAAACGCGTCGCAGAATCGCACGAACCGCGCCGCCTTGATCGCCGAGCGGATGTCCAGACACCCGGCCAGCACGAGCGGCTGATTGGCCACAATCCCCACGGGATGCCCCGCCATGCGGGCGAACCCCACGACAATGTTCTTGGCGTTCTCCGGCTGAATTTCAAAGAAGTCGGTGTCGTCGACTGTCTTGAGGATCAGTTCCTTGATGTCGTACGGCTTGGTCGGCTCGTCGGGCACGAGCGTGTCGAGCGACGGCTCCACGCGGTCGGCCCCGTCAGGCGTCGGACGGTAGGGCGGGGGCTGGCGGTTGCTGGAGGGCAGGTAATTCATCAACCGCCGCACCATCCCCAGCGCTTCCACGTCGTCCTCAAACGCCCGGTCCGCCACGCCCGAGCGGATGCTGTGCGTCATCGCGCCGCCGAGTTCCTCGGCCGTCACCTCCTCGTGAGTCACCGTTTTGACCACCTCCGGCCCGGTGACGAACATGTACGAACTGTCCTTCACCATGAAGATGAAGTCGGTGATGGCCGGCGAGTAGACGGCGCCGCCGGCGCAGGGCCCCATGATCAGCGAGATTTGCGGCACGACGCCCGAGGCGAGTACGTTGCGTTGGAACACGTCGGCGTAGCCGCCCAACGACGCGACGCCTTCCTGAATTCGCGCACCGCCCGAGTCGTTGATGCCGATGATCGGCGCCCCGACGCGCATGGCGTGTTCCATGATTTTGCAGATCTTCTCGGCGTGGGCCTCGGAGAGCGACCCGCCGAACACCGTGAAGTCCTGACTGAAGACGAACATCGCCCGGCCGTTGATCGTGCCGTGCCCGGTCACCACGCCATCACCGGGAATCGTCTGCTCCTTCATGCCGAAATCGCTGCAGCGATGTTCGACGAACATGTCCCATTCTTCGAACGTGCCGGGATCGAGCAGCAGTTCGATGCGCTCGCGCGCAGTGAGCTTGCCCTTGGCGTGCTGGGCTTCGATGCGTTTCGGCCCGCCGCCCAATTCAGCGGCAGCGCGTTTTTCGGCCAATTGGCGGACGATTTCTTGCATCTGATGAGTTCCGGTTGGTGATGACCCGCCAAACCGCAAGGCTGGCGGACGCCGCCCGCGCCCGCCAGCCTACTAGCCGGGCGCCCCAACTCGCAATAGGCGTCGGTCCCGGCAATGCTCGCGTTATTTTTCGCCCCGCGGCGCAGAGCGTCACAAGATCAGCCCCGGAGCGCGCCGCGCCCGGGGCTGAATCGACATACGCACTCGCCAGCCCCCTAGCTTCCGGACTGGGTGGTCAGCTCGGTGAGCTTGGTCAGCGCGTTCTGAAACTCCTTGACCTGCGCTTCGGTGCATTCCTTGACGCAATCAATCGTCTTGCGGCACAGTTCTTCGCTGCGCTTGCGGAATTCGTCGGGGTTCTTCGCTTCGGCGAACTTCAGCGCCTGATCCAGCGATTCCAGCGCCGCTTGATACTGGCGATCCACGGTGTCACGATGCTTGCGAGCGAGTTCCGACACGGCGCTTGTCCAGCTCTTCTGGAAATCGCGCATCTTGTCGAGCCACATCGATTGCGGCGTCGGGATTCCCGGCCACATCGTCACCCATTGTCGCATCATCTCTTGCGACAATTTGAGGTTGGTTTCGGCCGCCTTGCGAACTTCGTCGAAGACGCCCTCCATCAGTACGGTTCCTTTTTCAGCTGTCGCAGCCATCGCTTTGTCTCCTAGGGCAAGGAATTGTGAAGTTGGGGTATTGCAGCAATGTGTCCTGTTATCCCTCGCCCCTTTGCGAGCGGGGGTCGTTGCGCCTCTCTCATGATCTCTTCAGGCGGGGGGATGCCAGCCCGCGTCGGCCCACAACTCGCCACTGACCGCAGAGTTGCTGACCATGAAGCAAATCGCGTCGGCAATCTCCGCCGTGGTGATCAAACGCCGCAGCTGCGTGTACGGCAGCACGTTTTTCTCCAGGAAGTCCTGTCCCAGGGCGCGGGCCATGGGCGTGTCGGTGAAGCCCGGATGAATGACGCCGCACCGTACGCCATGGAACATCGCTTCTTTGCTAAGCGTTGCGGCGGCGCCCTCCAGTCCGGCCTTGGTCACCGCATAAGAAATCTGTCCCTTGTTGCCCTGCGACGAGACCGAGCCGATAAACACGACGGCGCCCTGGATATCCTCGACGGGCTCCCAACGTTTGAGACCTTGGGCCGCGCGATCCTCGGCAATACGGGCGACCAACTCCATTGCCCAATAGATGGGAGCCAGCAGGTTGACCTCGGCCACCAGCCGGAAGTTTTCGATCGGGTAGATTGCCGCCTTGCCCGACTCGCGATCGACTTTCACCGCCAGCGCGTCGCGGGTAATGCCCGCCGCCGGCACGAGAATCCGCACGGGGCCGTAGCGGGCAGCCGCTTCGTCGAACACGCCTTTGCGAAAGCCCTCGTCGGTGGCGTCGCCGATCATGGGGACGGCCGCCTGGCGATTGGCGGCCCGATTGATGGCGTCAGCCACCTCAGCGGTGCGCTCACTGCGGTCGACCAAGAGCACTGTGCGTACGCCGCGATTTGCGAGTTCCGCAGCAGCCGCTTCGCCAATACCGCCGGCCGCTCCGGTAACGATTGCCACTTTGCCATGAAGGTTCATAAAGCTGTCCTCCTGCCACGAACCTGATTGTAGGTGCATTTGCAGCATTAATAGGCGGCAATTCGCGTGCCAAAGACGCTTTCGGCCCCACGAATACCGGCATCTGCCGCAAAATGCTGCGATCGCAGCATTTCAGGGAATTCCGTGGCGATCGCGACGCGACGGCACTGTGCGAGCCTGGCACAAACGCCGAGCGATTGGGCCCGCTGATGGGGAGCAAACGCCTGGCGAAGCGCAATGGAGAGCGACTCGCCGCCCCTACACGATCACGATACGGATTCAGCCTGCCGAGCGATCGGGCGTCCCAAGTCACGCCACCCGGCTGCAAATTGGCTCCGTTGACCGTCTGCCGGACGCAATTCGGCCGCGCTGAATGGGATCTGCTCCGGGGACTGTGACCGCTGACGGATAAGCCGGGTGCGTGACCGCCGCTAAACGGTCAGCGGCGGGCGCTCGGCGCACAGCTGGTCGTAGCACTGCTGAGCCGCCTTGACGTCGCCGGAGCGGGGCAGAACGAGTGTCCGGACGCGGACGCGACGGATGACGCCCTTCTCCAGAAACTCGGGCTCGAGGCGCCATCGCGTGGTCACGCCGCCGGCAGGATTCTCGATCGCCTCGCCGCGGGCAAAATCCGTCGGCGGAGCCAATTCGGCGATCGACCACGACTGGCCCACGTGCAGCAGGACCGCTCCGTCGGCCAACGCGAAATCTCGCGGGCTGGCGGCCGTCGGCAAGTTGCTGACCAGGGCGAATCCCGGGTGCGTTTGCAGGAGCTCCGTCTGCACCGAAACAACGGCCTCAATGGCCGCAACGGCGGGCGGCAAATTTAGCGCCGACCAGTAGATTTGCAGGGAAAACGGCCGCGACATGGTCGTGCCGTAGGAAACTGCCAAGTCGTTGCCGCGCACATACGCGTCAACCACGGGCCAATCGAAAGGCGTGGTTTCCGCGTCGCTTCGAATGGCCAGCAGGTTGTCCGCGAGCTGCTCGCCGGCCACGGTCCATTCGCTCAGGCCGTGAAACGGTTCGTCGAGTTTCAGAACTGCCTGACACTGCTCGTCGACCAGTCGCGCCACATTGCCGTCAAGTTGCCACATTGCATTCGCTCCGCCCGCGCCAGCCCGGTGTTTTCTCAACGCTCTTTGTACCGGAAACGAACCGCCGGTGGCGAGCGGCAATCGAAAGCGAGAGGCGCCATGGCGCCTGGACGTGGCAACGCACACAGGTCGCGGCCGGCCGCAATTGCAACGAAAGGCCGCCGCAGGTCCGGTTGGGCTATTCGCCTGAGCTCGGCGAAAAAGGCGATTCCCCCCGGCGAATCACGCATGCACTGCGACGGCAGCGACCGCAGGCAATAAAAAAACCCCGCCGAACGCCCTAGGGCGAAGCGACGGGGCCGGAACAGAGAAGAGGCCGAGCATCTGTGGGGGGATAAAGAATATCAGGCAGGTCGCGTCGCCCGAAGGCTAACGGTCACACGCTGAATAGAAGCTCGAACAACTCCCTCCTTCCTTCATCCATGATGATACTCGTCTGGGCACGGGTGTCCAGCTTTTTTGTTTAGCCGAGGTGAAGAAAATGCGACAAGCGGCCCCTGAAACCGAGCGAAATCGCCACTACCCCCTAACCCGCAAGGGTTTACATCCAGGCCCCCACGGCCGGCCCCGGGACCAGTAATCGACGGGCGCCAGGGGACGAAACTTTCTCAGCACGCGATTTGGCGGCGGCCCGCGCGCCGGCTCGGTCGCCTTCTGGGGGCGCGATTGACAGATGGCCGCGGTTGCGGAACGCTAGGCCCCATGGAACCCACGATCGATTGCTTGCTGGAAGTTTGCCTCGCCGCCGCCCGCGCCGGGGCCGCCCAACTGCTCGCCTATGCCAGTGAATTCGCAGTGCGAGAGAAGTCCCCTGCGGACTTTGTCACCGACGCGGACCTCGCCGCGCAGGAGGCGATCTACAACGTCGTCAGGAAAGCCTTTCCCGAGCATGGCTTTCTGGGCGAGGAATCGCCGCAACGCAGCGAGCTCGACAAAGAGTTCTGCTGGGTCGTCGACCCGCTGGATGGCACGACCAACTACGTGCATCAATTTCCATGCTACGCCACGTCGGTGGCGATCGCGCGGCGCGGCGAATTGCTGGCGGGCGTGGTGTACGACCCTGTGAGCGACGAGTGCTTCGTGGCGGCAAAGGGGCGCGGCGCCACGCTCAATAGCCGTCCGGTACGCGTCACGCAGGCTGTCGACTTGCGATCTGCGATGGTGGCGGTCAGTTTGCCGTATGGGCTGACGCATGATTCTCCCGATTTGGTGAGTTTCGTGGATATCGCGCCGCGGTGTCAGGCTGTGCGGCGTACCGGCTCGGCCGCGCTCAACCTAGCGTATGTCGCGTGCGGCCGGCTCGACGCGCATTGGGCCTGTGAAATCAATCCCTGGGACGCCGCTGCTGGCGTGCTGTTGATTCAAGAGGCCGGCGGCATCGTCTCCGGCAGCGATGGTCGGCCATTTGAACTGACTGAGGCCGACTATCTCACAGCGGCGACGCCGACGCTTCACGCGGAGCTGCTGGAGCGGCTCAACGCGATCGACCGGCACAAGCGTGACAATTGAGCGGCCGAGCTCGCTACGTTGGGGAGATTGGCGAGCGGGTGTCGCGGAAATGCGGAAAAGACCGGCTGACAGCCCCCAGAAAGCTCGGCCAGCATCAGTGAGCGAAATCGCCCAACAGGCGCCTGTCCGGGCTTACCTCCCCTGCGTCGAATCGGACTTCCACACGTCGAATTGCGTTGTTCAGGGGCAAGGCGCACAATTTGCCAACGTAGATTCGCCTGGACCCCCGGCCTGCCGCATTCGGTCGCCGGCCCCGCCTTTCCCGAATTGCTGCAACGCCTAAGTACACGATGTCGAAGAAGCTCACGAAGACGGACGTCAATTTCTGGCTGGATACGTTTCTGTTGGTCGTTTTTGCCGCGCTCTGCTGGAGCTCGGTCATCGTGCGTTACGTGTTCCCGCCGGGACCAAAGTCCGAGGGCTGGACCCTGTGGGGCGGCGACTACATGACCTGGAGCGACATCCAGTTCGGTTCGCTTTGCGTGCTCGCCGCGGGGATCCTGGTGCATGTCATGCTGCATTGGAGCTGGGTTTGCGGCGTGGTGGCCAGCCGCGTGCGGGCGAAGAAGGGGGCCGGCAAAGCGGCCAACCGCGACGATGGCAGCCGCACCCTGTGGGGCGTGGGACTGCTGATCGTGGTGTTCAACGCAATCGGCCTGGGCGTCGCGGCCGCGGCGCTGACAATTCAGGGGCCCCTGTCGGGGCAGTGATCGGTGACTGGTGACTGGTGACTGGTGATCGGTGCCGCTCGGCGGGGCGCAATGGCGTCGAGTAATTACCGGTGGAGCTTACCCTGCAACTCAAACCGGTCTGGCGGCTCGCGGCGTACCAGTCACCAGTCACCAGTCACCAGTCACCAGTCACCAGTCACCAGTTACCAGTTACCAGTTACCAGTCACCAGTCACCAGTTACCAGTTACCAGTTACCAGTCACCAGTCACCAGTCACCGATCACGCACCCACTAAAACCGCTTCCGCCCAGCAACTGGGATCTTCCTCGTACGGAAACCCGGGCCCGGTGCTCAACGTCTGCAGGCCGCGTTCGCGATCGAGCACCGCGTAGGTGAAACCGATGCGCGGCTGCTGTTCGGGATCGAACCCGCCGAGCGCGGCTGCGGCGGCGACGGCAGTCAGCGTGTACCCGCTGGAGGTGCATCGCGAGATCGCCTGCAATTGCCGCGGGCGCACCGGCGTGGCGTTCTCCCGCGCGCGGTTAATCAGCAGCTGATCGGCCAGCGGCTGGTCGCTGGCGCTGCCGCCGCCGCGCGGCAGGAAGACGAAACGATGACAATACCGACTCGCGCGATGAATATTGAACGTGCCGCGCGTGTCGACCCACACTTGCAGACCGTCGCTTTCGTCGAGACGCGATTCGCGACACCAGGGAAGCTGGCTTCTACCAGCGACGATCAATTGCCAGACGATCCCGACGGGGTTCCACCCCATGCGAACCTCGGCAAACGGCTCCTCGCCATCAAGGCTCCCGAACGTCGGCAGCGCGAACGATTCATCGAGCGAGAGGGTCGCGCCCTTGGCGGGCATCTCGAAACGTTTCACGTCGAACGAGAAGCGAAATTGTTGCCGCGGCGGGAGCAGGGCGGGATCAATCGGAGAAGACATGCGAATGAGGACGGCGGAATGAAGATAGGGGAGGGTAGGCCGTCGGCCGCACCACAAAGCCGCGACTGGCGGTCGCGCAACGGGTCACACCGCAACGCGCCTCGTCGACTAGAGCTGGCGCGGGATGAGCCCCAAATCCAGACCCAGCACGAACAACATCAGCGAGATAATCAATGCGAAGCCCATCGCGTGCAACGCCACGACGAATTTCTCGCTGGCCGGTCGGCCGCGCAGGCCTTCGTACGCCAGAAACACCATGTGGCCGCCATCAAGAATCGGGATCGGGAGAAAGTTAATCACGGCGAGATTCGCGCTCAGCATCGTCAGGAACGTGAGCAACTTGCCCAGACCGTCGAACGCCGAGTAGCCGGCGACTTTGGCAATCGTCACCGGCCCGCCGAGCGCGGTCAGCGGCACTTGTCCGTCCCCGATCTTTCGCAGAAAACGGTACACGAGCCCCAAAGATCGCACCGTTTCGTTCCAGCCGAGCTTGACTTGCTTGCCGAAACTTGACGCGATACGGGTGCGCGTGACGGGACGAAACGCAAAGCCGCGGTCGACGACAAAGGCGTCGTCGACAGGCTTCGGCGCCATCGTGACCGGCTCCTTGGTTTCGCCGCGTTGAAACGTCAACTCGATCTTCGTCCCCGGCGCCGCGGTCTGAATGGTCGCCACCAGACCGGCCCACGATTGCTGTGTCTTGTCATCGAAGAGAAAGGCAGACGCTTTGTTAATCAACTCCGCGATTTCCGGCGCCGCGTCGTCGGCAGGGATCAACTTGGCCTCAACGACGATGTCGCCGCTGCGCAGGCCCGCCTTCTCGGCGGGGCTGCCCGGTTGCACGGATTTGACCTTATTCAGCACGCGATAGGCGATTCCCAGCGCCGGCGCGGGGACGGGGTCGTCGCGACTCCATACCTCTTCGATCCAATCGACGTGCCGCAGCGCCACGGTGATTGGCTCGCCCGATTGGCGGCTGTCGGCGCGACGCAGCTTGATCTGCACATCGCGATTGGCGTCGGCCATCTGTCGCAAAATCTCGGGCAATAGCAGCGGATCAGCCTCGGCCAGCCGTTTACTCCACTCGCTCGTTCCGTCGGGATCGGCGGCATCGGTAATCTGATCGATGAAGTCGCCCGCCTTGATGCCGTTCTTGGCGGCGGGCGAATCGTCTTGTACGGCGGCAATCTGCCCCATTTCCATCACCAGCCCGAATCGACGCATCGGCTGGGCCGGCACCTGAATCTCGACGTCTTCGCCGCCCGTCCACTCGCCGCCGGGGTCGCCCTTGGGAGGCTTGGCGCCGCGTCGCACCGTCACAGTCAACGGCTGCTGGGGATGCGTCACGGCAATCGCCGCATACTCGGCGTAGTTGGCCACCGGCTGGCCGTCGACGGCGATGATTTCGTCGTTGGCTTCAAACGCGGGCGACGCTTCGGCGGCGGCGCTGCCTGGCAGCACGGGGTCTTCGCCGCTCAGCCGCAGCGAACGCGGCGAAACGACTCCAATGCGGACCAAGCCGCCGCTGGCGCCCGCCTCGGGAGTGAGGGGCACGGCAAAGGGCTTGCCATCGCCGCGGCGGACCAACATCGTCACGCCCGTGTCCAAGTCGGCCAAGGTCACGGCGCCCTGCAGTTCGCCGTATGAGGGGTCCTCGATGTCGCCGATTTTGACGATTTCGTCGCCCGGCATGATGCCGGCGCGCCACGCCGGCGAGCCGGGCGCCGTTTCCGAAACCATCGCGGGGGCGTACGGCACGCCCAGTCCGTAAGCGACCACCGCGAAAATGAACGCGAAAATCACATTCATGATCACGCCGGCCGAGATGATCGCCATGCGCTGCGGCACAGTTTTGGCCATGTAGCTGCGGCGATCGACCATGTACTTCTGGCCGTCGGGGCCGACGATCTCTTTGGCGTCGATCTGGTCGCCGCGGGCCATCGACTCGCGCACTTGCTCGGCGTAGTTGGCCGGATTGTCGTCCTGGCCGAGCATCTTCACGTAGCCGCCCAGCGGCAAGATGCCGATGCCGTACTCGGTTTCTCCCCATTTGCGGCTCAGTTTGTAGCCGCCGATGTCGAAGCCGATGAAGAACTTTTCGCACTTCACGCCGCACATTTTGGCGACGGCAAAGTGGCCCAGCTCATGCACGAAGATAACGAACCCCAGGCCGATCGCGGCCTGCAGGATCCCCAGCGCATAGCTACCGTACCCGGCCATATCGGTCGCCGCCATTATGCACAGACCCAACGTGAAACCTCCTGCCGCGCCCACTTGTCCAGCTTCACAAGCTGCTCGAGAGTGGGGCGGGATTCGTGATTGTGTGCTTTCAGTATGCTGCGGCTCGCCGGCACGATTTCGGTGAAGTGCAGATCGCCATCCAAGAACGATTGCACCGCCGCTTCGTTTGCCGCGTTGAGCACGGCTCCGGCCGTGCCGCCCACTTTGGCCGCTTCTTCGCCCAATGCAATCGCGGGAAAGCGATCGCGGTCAGGCGGATCAAAATTCAGATGCAGCGTTTGCCGCCAGTCGATTCGTTTGGCAACGCCGTTGACCCGATCCGGGTAGTGCAGCGCGTATTGTATCGGCAGCCGCATGTCCGGCGGACTCATTTGCGCGATGACCGAGCCGTCGATGAACTCAACCAGCGAATGCACCACGGATTGCGGATGAATCACCACGGCAATCTTCGCGGCGTCGACCCCGAACAGCCAACGCGCTTCAACGATTTCCAGCGCCTTGTTCATCATCGTGGCCGAATCGATGGTGATCTTCGGCCCCATGTCCCAGGTGGGATGGGCCAACGCCTCGGCCACGGTGATCTGCTGCAGTTCGTGCAGCGGCAGATCTTTGAACGGCCCGCCGCTGGCGGTCAGTATCAGCCGGGCGACCTCGCTCGTCTTGCCGGCCGAGAGGGCCTGGAACAGGGCGCTGTGCTCGCTGTCGACCGGCAGCAGCCGGCCTCCCTTTTTCTTTATCAACTCGCTGACCAGTTCGCCGGCCATGACCATTGTTTCTTTATTGGCCAGGGCGACGGTCTTGCCCTCGTCCAGAGCCGCCCACGTGCTCTCGAGTCCCGCCCGCCCGACGATGCCAGCCAACACGACGTCGACGTCTGCCTGCCGAGCCACCTCAACGAGCGCATCGGGGCCTTTGAGAAACTCGCACCCGCGGGGGAGCAGCTTGCGATCGAATTTGGCCGCAACCTTGGCGTTGGACGCCACCACCCATCGCGGGCGAAATCGCTTGGCCTGGGCCGCCAGTTCGTCCAGCCGCGAGTGGGCCGTCAGGGCTACGGCCTGCAGCCGTCCTTCGCTGGCGGCAATCACTTCCAGGGCATTGACCCCGATGCTGCCGGTCGAGCCCATCACGGCGACGCGTTTCACGTTGTCGGCCATAGTGGGAGCGTCCCTGCGAGCGATTTAGGAGGGGTTGGGGATGGCAGGGGCCGCGGAACGGGCGAAGTGCGTCTGTAATGAATGTAGTTCGTCTTCGCTGCAACGCACCGGGTGTCGGCGGTCCGGGTCGCCGCTGCCGAGCCCGGGCGCCTTGGCGACGGCGGTCGAAGCCTCGGCGCTTCGACCTGCGGAACTCGAAAAACCGCGTCAATCGAGCCAAGTCGCACCGCACCAAGCGGCGTCCGCGACCGTAGGAAAGAAACTTACCAGGGCTTCGCTCAACCGTCGGGCGATGCTGCCGCCACGGGAAAATCGGACCTTGCGGGCGGATAACACGAGCCCGAGGCACGCGGTATTCTAGGGGGGCTCGCCAGTGGCGGCAAGCGAGGCCTGGCTGCCGCGGGAAACCCCGCTGTCGCTCGTTGTCGCCCCGTAAGTGCTACCCTACCATTAGGATACGTCGGGCGTGCGACCGCGGCGCCGAACAGCTCATTGGAGCGATCGCGGTCTGTCCGCTGGGGATTGCCCTGCCCGCCTTGCACACACTCCATTCACCCCTGGCCGTTGATTGCGATGGATGAGTCCCCCAAGGACGCCAAGCGTTCTCCTGAGAAGAAGCCCGCTCCGCAGGCCAACAATCTGCTGTGGTACCTGCTCGCCCTGGGCGTGCTGGTGCTGCTGCTAGCGACCGCTTTCGGCACCAACGACACCCTGCGGCTGTCGATGAGCGATTTCGAGCGGTTGATCAAAGCCAGCAAGCCCGGCCCCGATGGCGAGACCGACTACATCCTCGTCGACGCCGAAGACGAAACGACCGGCAAACAATACATGCTGCGCAATCCGACGAAGATTAGCGTCGGCAGCAACGAAGTCACCGGCATGGTCGAGCAGACCGTCAAGATTAACGCCGCGCGGCTGGTCAAGGACGGCGCCCTGGGGTCGGACGACGCCTCGGACGGCAATAAGATGAAGAAGGTCAAATTTCGCGTCGCCAACCTGCCCTACGGCGTCGAGCGACTGACCGCCCTGCTGAGCGAGAGCGGCGTCGAATGGGACAATGTTGAGTCGCCGAGCCCGCTGCTGGGCTACCTGCCGATCCTGATGCTCACCGGCATGTTCGTGCTGTTGATGGTCGTCATGCTGCGTCGGATGGGGGGCGCCGGTTCGCCGATGGCCTTCGGCCGCAGTCGTGGCAAGCTCTACGCCCAAGAGGACATCGAGGTGACCTTCGACGACGTCGCCGGCATCGAGGAGGCCGTGGACGAATTACGCGAGGTGGTCGACTTTCTCAAAAACCCCGAGCGGTATCACCGCCTCGGCGGGCGCATCCCCAAGGGCGTGCTGCT
>JAGQOU010000175.1 GCA_020427145.1 Planctomycetales bacterium
TGAACGCCGGGTCGAACGACGAGCTGCAGCGACTGATCGCCGACGCCCAGGGCCTGCTCCGCGGCGTGGCGCCCGCCGCCCTGCGCGACAACGTCGCCCTGCGGCGCGAGGTGGCCAGCGAACTGAGTCGCGTCGAGGCTGGGCTCGATCAACTGTTGATGGATCGCCCGCGGCGCCGCGTCCTGCGGCGCGGGCAGTGAGGCGGCCCATGGAACTGTTCATCGACTCGCGCGGCGTCGTCCGCTGCCTCTATGACGAAACGCTCGACGTCGCCGCCCTGGGCGCCGTCTCGATCCGCCGCGCGTCGCACGCCGAGCCGGCCGACGGCGGAACGTGGTACGCCGACTTGTCGCCGGTCGCCGGTCCGCGGTTGGGACCGTTTTCCAAGCGCTCGGAGGCGCTGGTCGCTGAAGCGGCCTGGCTGACCGAGCGGCGCTTGGCGTCGCTGGCCGGCGAACAGAGTTTGGCGACGACATAGAACTCTTCCCGCGGCCGCCAGCGGCGCCGCGCTGTGGTTCACGTTTTTTTTGTCCGCGAGGGTTCGCGCTGCGCGCCCGTCGGGGCGCCGGTGCGGGCTCCGTCTCAAGTGAAGGAGCCTGTCCACGATGTCACACCGCGAACTCACGGCTGCCGTGGCCGCCGCGACCGGCGAATCGTCTTGCACGATCCGCGCCTTGGGGTTTGGGCTGGCCGACCCGGCCCTCCCCGACTACGACCCCGAGCCGTACGCCGGCGCGGGCTATCTCGATTGGGACGAAGTCCAGGACCAGCGCCACGCGCTCTGGAACGATTGAGTCGGCATTCCCCTTTCCCGCCGCCAAGACTTAAGGGGCCCAACCGCCGCCGCGGCGACCACCGAGATTGGCCGCCGATTGAATGAGGCGCTGCAGCAACGCCCGTTGCTGAACGACGAGCAGCAAGTCGACCAGGACGCCATGGCGCTGGTCAAGCCGCTGCTGCAGACGGCCAAGGAGAGCCGTTGCCATGCGAAGATCGTTTGTCGTGAAACGCAGCGTCAGCAGGCGTCGCCCCTGGCTGGCGTCGCACTTGGCGGCGCGTCTGCTCTTGGACAATCCCATCACGAGCATCGCAATGAGCTCGTGGCGGGGGACCGCCGGGATCAAGCGGCCGCTCAATTGAGCCCGTCCGCTCGGCATCCGAGAGTGAGTCAGTTATCTCTCGGCGAGTCGTCCGCCGCGCCGCGGCCGGCTGACCCGTCCCGTTCGACTGGGAGGAGCTAATGTCTGGTGTTTTCCTGCGTCGCGAACGTTCCCTGCGCACCGCCGCGCTCCGCGGCGAATTGCGACTGACCGTGCATGTGGGGCGCAAACGCGGGTTGCCCGCCTTCAGCTCGCAATCAGCCAGTTGCAGTCTGGAGTGGGAGGCGCCCGTGGCGCTATTGCAGTCGCCGGCCGCGTTGCGGCGGCAATTCGCGGCGGCCTTCGCCCGCTGTCGGCCCGCCGTCGCGGAGGAGTTGGCCCGGCCCCCGGCGGCCGAGGAGCCGATCACGCCCGCGCAGTGCCAAGCCGTGCAGACGCTGGTCTGTCGTCGTCGGCTCGATTTGCGGCTCGTGCTCGAAGAACATTTTGGCGGGCGGCCGCTGGAAGATCTGTCGCAGGCGGAGGCGGGCGAGCTCATCGGCGTCCTGCAAACCGGCTCGCCGACCGCGACCAGCGCCGCGCTGCGTGCGCGATTCGGGCCCGCCGGCTGAGCCCGCGCGCCGCGCGGCTGGCCCCCCGTCAATACTGGTTCCTGCGACGCGGCGACCGGCGGAACGTTACGCCGCGTCCGCAGGGGCGCCCTATTTTTTAGCTATCCGCGCTCGGCCGACCGCCGATCCGCGCGATTCAAGACGGGCCTAGTCGCGACAAGGCGACAGTCGTGGACGATCCGCGCCCGCTAGCCGCAGCGCCTCGTCGCACGCGCCGCATTCGCCGTGGCGCGGGGGCCAGCCGAAGAGAGCCCTTCAGACGCTGGCCGATTCGTCCGCTTGACGAGCGCAGCGGTTCGCGGCCGATCCACAAGAGTAAGTCCCGGCTAGAACAACTCAGCCGTGGAGATCACCTCGCCCCCGTCGGGCGTGCCGACGGCCTGCCACACAAGCAGTTCGACGTCGTCGGTGATGAAGTGCGTGCTGCCGTCCAGCATCGCCACGTTCACGCCGCCGCTGTGGACGCTTCGCGCCGAGTGATGCCACAATCCCTTCCAACTGTTATCGGAAACCGGTCGGCAGGGTGCAATCTCGCGGGCGACCGCCCGCTCGCAGTGACGCGTGCGATCGTCCCACCGCTGCGACGGATCGGCAGGATTTCGCTCAGGCGCGTTCGGCGGAAAGTCGTGCATGTAAAGCGACGCCGGGCCAAAGTGCATGGCGCCTCGCGTGTCTTCCCCTTCGACGAATCGCAATTCGCTGATGGCGACCGTGTTGGACGTCCCGTCGGTGGCTTGACGAAGCGACATGCCGATATTGACTCGAAACGGGCCCAGGACCTGCAAATGGTCGTTATCGACAGCCTCCGCCGGCGTTAAATCCTCGGCCCAGTACTCGCCGAGTCCGGCATTGGCAACGTAGTTGGCGCGGGCGCCGTAAAAGTCGTTCACGATGGCGATGTCGGGGTTGTCCGACGGACAGAGGAGAAATTCAATTTTCATGTGGTGGGTCGTGTCGCCCATGTTGTCGCGCTCTTCGAGCGTCTTGCCCGTCCAATCCGTGGCCGACACCAACCCGGTTTGTTCGATGTAGGGCAGCGTCTCGGTCACCCAACTCGAATAGGATTTGGGTTGCGTTCCCAGCAATTTGCGTACGTCCGCGGGCGGCAGGGTTCGGCGCGAGGACTCGTAATTGAGCGCGGCCAACGACAGATTGTGCAGCGTGTTGATGCACTGCGAGCGGCGGGCCGATTCGCGGGCGGCCTGAATGGCCGGTAGCAGCAGCGCGACCAGGACACCAATAATGGCGATTACGACGAGCAACTCAACTAGCGTGAATGCGCGCAAGCGCAACGACGACCGCTTCATATGATGGCCCTCCCGCCAACATGAGAGATGGAAGCACGCTGACGACGCCGCAAATCGGAGCGCGCTCAAGACACCGGCTCCCGAGAGTTTAAGCCGAACGGGGCATTTACTGCAAGCGAACTCGACGAACCCCGTAGTTTCCGGCAATTGTCCAGCCGGTTCTCGCTCGCCGGGGGCGGCGGCCGAGGCCGAGATTCTTGTAGCGTTTTGCGCACCAGCCGCTTAAGATCATGCCTGCTGTACGTGTCGGCCGGCTGGCGGCGCGGCTGTATTGGGCTTTCACTCTGAATGACAACTCGGGAGGGTGTCTCATGAAGGGCTTGCTATCGAATAGGTTGCGCCGGCGCGTGCGAGGCAAAGCGCTCGCCACGGCGGTCGCCATGATTGCGCTCGCTACGGCGAACGCACAGGCGGGGGTTCTTGAAGACTTTCAATTTAGCGACCCGAGCGGCACGGCGATTGAAGCGGCCGCCAACGACGCTGGGACCGGACACCTATGGGACGTCGACGTCGACTTGGTCGACGTCAAGACGAACGGATCCGGACAACTCAACGCCTCGCTGAAGAGCAATCTCGAGTTTGGAACGACCTACGTCGATACGGACGACTTCGCGACAGGCAGCTTGTACGGCGTCGTCGAACTCAGCTTCGCTTTCGACGCTGGCTCGCTGGACGCGGCCGAGAACGAAGAGATTCGCTTGTCACTGATTCAATTTGATCCGCGTTCGACGTTCGTCACTTCGGAATTCGAGATCCAGCGCGAAGACGACAACACGGTGACCATCTTTGGCAACGCCGTCGGGACCGGGTCGGTTGACCCAGGCTCGGCTACGATCGGATTGACCCAGGCGTCGATGATCGCAATCATTGCCGCCAATCTGGACAATGATCGAACGGAAGTGCACTACTCGCTCGACGGCGGCGCCTCGTTCGCCACGCTAAGCGGCGGAGTCTTGGATCCAGGCCGCGGCGTGAATTCGATTCGATTGACGCTGAACAACGACCTGTCCCAGGACAGCGTGCTGATCGATCGCATCTATCTGACGGATATGAATCCGTATCCGGGATTGATTCCCGACATCAGCGTTCCCGAGCCGGCGACCGCACTCTTGGCCGTGTTGGGAATGACGGGACTTGCCTGTGCGGCGCGTCGACGTCGCTAGCCGGCGTCCGCTGCGGACTGGCTGGGCAACGTCGTGGCCCGACGACGAATTGAGGGGCGGAGCGTTCACCGTTTCGAGGTGCGCTCCGCCTCCTCTGTTCGTGCGCACGGGCCGCATCGCACACCCCGGCGCAATGTTCCGCAAGTCTGCGGCGCGGAGGTTCGATTTGTTACCGACCGACATTCCCACCTTAAATCCGTTGCAGCGAGTCATGCTTCGCGAACGCTCGACGTCGGTTCTTGGCGCCATCGTCTGGTTCGGGATTGCGCTGCTTGCGTCCGTCGCGAGCGCGCAACAATCGGCATGCGGCACAAAGTACGCCGTGGCGTCCGGGCATCCTGCGGCCACGGCGGCGGGGCTCAATGTCTTGCGCAGCGGCGGCAATGTCGTTGATGCGGCCATCGCCGCTTCGCTGGCGCTGGGCGTTGCCGAGCCGTACGGCTCCGGCTTGGGCGGCAAGCTGATCCTGCTGTACCGTGACGGGGCCTCCGGCGAAATCACTTCGCTTGTGGCGCTTTGCACTGCGCCGGCGGGTCTCGACAGCAACGCGTTCGCGAACTTGCACCATGCACGCCGCCAAGTCGGTTATCTGGCCGTCGGAGTTCCCGGTCTACTGGCGGGCCTCGACGAAGCGCACCGCCGCTGGGGCTCCACGCCGTGGCGCGAATTGGTCGAGCCTGCGGCCGAACTGGCCGCGACGGGCGTCGAACTCAATGACGTGATGCAGGGAATGTTCGCCGCAAAGGCGTCGTCGTTGCGGCAGGACGCCGAGGCCAGCAGTATTTACCTGCGCAACGATCAGGCGCCGCCCGTCGGGTCGCGACTCGTCAACGCCGACTTGGCCGACAGCTTGCGCTTAATCGCTCGCGAGGGCAGCGAGGCGTTTTACCAGGGGCCGATTGCCGAGCGGATTGTCGCCGCCGCGCAGGCGGCGGGCTCGCCGCTGCAATTGAGCGACTTTGCCGCGTATGAACCGCAAGTCGCCGAGCCGCTGGTCGTAGACTTTCACGGCTACCGCGTGGCGACCTGTCCGCCGCCGCTCAATGGGGGAACGACCGTCGCCGCAGCCTTGGCAGCGCTGGACCGATATCCCGTCGGCCAAGATGACGCTGGCAAGCCCGCGGAGGCGGCCTATGCCGACCGTCTGGGACGAGTGCTGCAATGCGTTTACCCCCGCGTGCATGAATCGATCGGCGACGTTCCCGAGGCGTTCGCGTCGGCGCGGGATTTGTCGAGCCCGCAGGCAGCTCAAGAAATCGCCCAACTTGCCGCAGCGCTGGACCCCCGCTCGCCCTACCCGGAGGCGCAGGCGGCGGACGTGGAAGCCGAGGCCGATGCGTTGCCGGCGGCGAGCACGACTCATCTGGTCGTCGTCGACGCGGCGGGCAACATGGTCAGCCTGACCCAGTCGCTCAGCTTGCACTTTGGCGCCGCCGTCGTGCCGCCGGAAACCGGCATTCTGCTGAACGACAGCCTCAGCAATTTCTCCACGCACGATCCGGCGGCGATCAACTCCGCTGCGGGCGGCAAGCGGGCGCGCAGCACCATCGCTCCCGTGATCGTCACGCAGGACGGCAAGCCTTTCCTGGCGCTCGGTATTCCAGGCGGGCAACGTATTCCGACCACGACGCTGCAACTGTTGTCGCGCGTGCTCGAACGGGGGCAACCGCTTGATAAGGCCTTTGCCGCGTCGCGCTACCATTTGCAGCGTCCCTTGAATGCCAAACAGCCGCCGAACGTGGTCGACTACGAGGACGACGCCGAACCTGCGTGGGTCGCAGCCATGGAGCAGCACGGCTGGCGAATGAAGCCGCGGAAACGCAATGGACATTATTTTGGCGGCGGCAACGCTGCGCAGTATCTGCCGAACGGCCAACTGCTGGGCGTCGCCGATCCGCGCCGCACGAATTTCGCAGCGGCGGAGTGAAGTCAGCTGACGACCGCAACACGCAACAACAAGTTTTGCACAAAGTGGATTGAGCGTCGATGAACAGGTTCGGTCGCCGAAGACTTTGGAGCGTCGCCGTGCTCGCCCCTTGGGCGACGTACGCCGCAGTCGCGTCGGCGACGATCACGCTTTCGGCTGATTTCGATTCGGCCTCGCTCGACGTGGCGCATTCTTCGGCGGCGGGCGAGCTGGTGACCCTTGCGGGCCGCGACAATTTCAACCCGGGCGATTGGAAGTGGCTGTACTTCCAAGCGGACGGCGTGACGGGCCAGACGCCGACGTTTCGCATTGGCGACAACTTTGAGACAGGCGGCTCCAGCCTCACGGGGCATGCCATGGTCTACAGCTATGACCAACAGACTTGGGCGTTTTTCGACTCCAACGTGCGCAGCGCAGCGCAGAATACCTTTACGTTCAAAAATAATTCGCCGTTTGCCGAAGACCGCGTCTTCGTGGCGTACGGATTGCCCTACTCCTACGGGCGGGTTGTCGAACATACGCAAGAGTTGATCGGCAACCCGTGGGCGTCGGCCACGATCTCGGGCAACTCGTCGCTGGTCGTCGGACCGTCTCCCGGCGGCGTAGACGATCTGGGGCGCACGATCGCGCCGCGCGACATGTTCGGCTACAAGATTACCGACACGACGCAGCCGGCGAGTTCCAAGAAAAAGGTCGTGCTCTTCAGCGGCGTGCATGCCAATGAAACGCTGGGGAACTTGACGCTCGAAGGTTTGGTCGACTTTCTAGTGAGCGACGATCCCGAAGCGGCCCGCTTGCGGCGACTGGCGGAGTTCTACGTGTATCCGATGGTCAACCCCGACGGGCGTTTCGCCGGGTACAACCGCAGCACGGTGCAGGCTCCCGCGACCGATCCCAACCGCGTTTGGGATCCGCCAGGTTACGGCGGGCTCGACGACGTGCGGGTTGCCGGCGAGGTGTCCCGCGCCGACACGGGGGGCGACGTCGACTACGTGATCGACTTTCACTCGACGGTCAACGGCAAGGAAGGGCATTATGGTTACGTGCTGCCAGCGTACCAGGACGATCCGCTGTGGCAAGACTTCCTGCAACTGGAGCCGGAAGTCCGTACGCTCTCGGCCAGTTTGATTGACGACACGGCCGCAAAGTTCGGGCGCGATATTTTGGGCGCCGAGTTTTCGATCACGTTTGAAACGCAGTTTCTCGCCGGCGAAAACATTGATCGCTTCCTTGACCTGGGGCGCCATTTCGGGCTCGCGTTCGAGCGAACGCTGCGGGTTGCCGGCGATCTGAATTTCGATGGCGCCCTTGACGGGTCGGACTGGACGTTGTTCCTCGCGGGGGCGGACGCCGATTTGTCGCACATGTCGGCGGCCGACGCCTACGCGGCCGGAGATCTCAACGGCGATGGCCGCAACGATCTCGCCGACTTCGGCGAATTCAAAGACGCCTACATCGCCGCGCACGGCCCAGGCGCCTTCGCAGTGCTATTGGGCGGCGTTCCCGAACCAAGTTGCGCAACGCTGGTCAGCGCAGGTCTGTTTGTCCACCTCGGCGCCGCTTCGCGGCGCCGACGATGCCAGCTCATTAGGAGACTTCACCATGACTAAATTCGTCTTAATCACCGCTGCGCTGCTTGTCGTTGCGTTGACAAGTCCTGCGGCGCTGGCCGTCGACATCGAACAGTTCGAATTCAACGACTTCAACTTCACCGAGTTGGACGGCGTGGCGAACACAGGCACGCCGGGCGGTCATCTGTGGATCACCGATATCACGGACATGGTTCCGGCCGAGACGTTCAACGGTTCGTTTCGCATCACCAAAGACAACGACAACTTCGCGGACAATTTCCTGCCGATCGACAACGTCGCCACGGGCAGCCGCTTTTTGGTGGCCACGATGTCGGGCTGGGCGTTTCGGGATTTCGTGCAAGGCGAGTCTGAGGAGATTCGCTTCGGGTTCATCAACGAGGACGTGGACGGCGGCACGGTGACCACCGGCAGCACCGTAACCGCGCAAATGCAAATTGCCCGCGACAACACGAGCGGAAATATCGAGTTGCGCGGCGATGCGGTCGGCGCCGGTTCATCGGATATCGCCCGCCAGTTGCTGCTCGGAACCGATCAATCCGCCTCGTTCACGATGGTGCTGGAGTTGAACATGACCTCCAATATCTACGAGGTGTTTTACAAGGACGGCGCCAACCCGTCGCAGTCGCTCGGCAGCGGCGTCGTGGCGCCAGGACGGGCCGGCAATACGGTTCGATTCGTCGTCAACAACAACTTCGGTAGCGATTCGTCCGAGTTCTTCGCCATCGACCGGTTCGCCCTGGCCGACGCGAACCCGTTGACCGATCTGCTGACGCTTCAGGTCGATCGCACGACGGGGGCGATGACGTTGGTGAACTCGTCCGGAGGTTCGCTGGCCGGACTGGAGGCGTACTCGCTAACTTCGTCGGTCGGCGCCCTTGATGCCGCAGGTTGGAAAACCATCACGGACAACTACGATCGCGCGGCTGGCCCTGGCGACGGTTCGGTGGATGCCGACGACGATTGGGCGGTCACGGCGATGACGACTGACGTATTGAGCGAAGCGGTCGTGAGCGGCAATGGCGGCAATCTGGCCAACAACCAGCAAGTGGTGCTCAGTCAGGACGCCGGGCCGTGGATCAAGAACCCCGTCGAAGATCTGGAGATCACCCTCAACTTCGCCGGGGGAGTGACGCGCACGGCCAATGTGAACTATGTCGGCAACGGCGGAGTGCCGTACGGAGTCGGCGATCTGAACTTCGACGGCGCGGTGACGGCGGCCGACTGGACGTTGTTTGTTGCGGGCGGCGACGCGGACCTGTCGGGGATGTCGACGGCGCAGGCGTATCAATTGGGGGATCTCAACAACGACGGAGCCAACGACTTGGCCGACTTCGGCGTCTTCAAGAACGCTTATGAGGCCGCCAACGGTCAGGGCTCATTCGCGGCACTGGTCGCCATTCCAGAGCCGTCGGCGCTGGCATTGTTGGCTTGCGGTGCACTGGCCGCCGGATGGCGTCGGAGACAACTGCATCGCTTGCACCGTTTGAATCGTCAAGATAGCCCCTGCAGTAGGGCCCCCACTCCTACCGAGGCAACCTCCATGCTCCCCCGTTGTTTCGAGTCGCTTTCACTGTCGCTGATTGCGGCCGCCGCATTGCTCCTGGCGGCGCAGGCGCAAGCCGAAATCTTCGAAGATTTTCAATTCAACGATCCCAACGGCACTTTGTTGAACGACGCGATCAACAGCGGCACGAATGGCGACGACTGGGACGTCGACGGCGCCGATCTCACCGAATCGTCAGTGCAGGGGGGCGCATTTCACATCACCAAGGCCAACGACGGGTTCGCCACCAACTACTTGGACATCGGAAACATCACGTCCGGGCAGGCATGGCTCGTCGCCGAGTTTTCCGGCTGGAATCTTGCGACCGGCACGACTGATACGAAAGATTTCAATCCCGCCGAGCTGGAGGAGCTCCGGTTCGACTTTTTGGACAATGATCCAGGCGCCCAAGGCAACAGTACGATCACCGCCGAGACGACCATTTCTCGCACCAGCAGTGGGGGGATGGAGGTCAAAGGCAGAGCCGCGTTGTCAGGGACGACTGGAACGGATATCAGTCCGACTCCGCTGGCAATTTCTCAGTCGAATCCTTTCGTACTCGTGATGAAATTGGACAAGGACGCGAATACGTACGAGATTCTCACGAACGACAACAACCAGGGTTTCACGTCCAGGGGCATTGGCTCCACCGATCCTGGTCGCGATGGCAACTCCATTCGCTTTGCCGTGAATAACAATTTCGGCGGCGCCGGCGAGTTCTTCGACATCGATCGCCTGTATCTCACCGACGTCGATCCCACGGGCGTCGTCGCTTCGGCGCTCACGCTGGAAGTGAACACGACGTTGGGCACGATGTCGATTCGCAACGACTCCTCGGCCACGTTTGAGATCGACGGCTACTCGATTGCCAGCGACGCGGCGGCGCTCAACTTCGCTGGTTGGCAGAGTTTCAGCGATAGCGGGCTCGACGCGATCGACGGACCCGACGGCGACTCGACGGTCGGCAACGGCGTGGGCGAGACCTGGGACGAAACGGGCGGCTCTGGCGACGACGTACTCTCGGAGCGGTTCCTGCTAGGCAGTTCCATATTTGCCCCGGGGCGGGTTGAGTCGCTCGGCGCCGCGTTCAAGACCGGCGGCGCACAGACGCTGACGTTTCAATACCGAAGCTCTGATACGGGAGCGATCCTCGAGGGCATGGTCGAGTACGTCACGTCCGCGTTGTCGGCCGACTTCAATGCCGACGGCACCGTCGATGGCGGCGATTTCCTCGCGTGGCAGCGGGGCTTCGGCACGACTGCGGGCGCCACGAAAGCGCAAGGCGACGCCGACGGCAATGGCGCCGTCAACGCGGCCGACCTCGCCGCGTGGCAGTCGCAGTTTGGCGCCGGCGCCGCGACAGCCGCGGTGACGGCCGTGCCCGAACCCGCCGGGGCACTCCTGGCGATCGGCCTGGGCGCGGCCATGCTGGCGATCCGATCCCGTCGGCGCTGGTCACACTTAAATGAAGCGATCAGTTGACGGGAAAGGCAAAGCAATTGCCAGCGCTGAGTTTTCCATCTGGAGCCGATTGTCAGCCAGCAGGGTCCTACTGATCCGCGTTCCCATCTGACGTAGCGAGCCTGCTCCTCCGCCCTGCCATACGACCTATCGTACTGAGACGGTACCTGCTTCACGCGGGGGCGCGATGGTGAAGGACAGTTTTCCGCTTGCGGATTTGAAGCTGCTGGAGCGGATCGAGAAAGACGCGGATCGCGACACCCGGTTGCGGGTACTGATCCTCGGCTTCGAGATCTGACGGCGTCCGATCTGACGGCGCTCGCTGTGGCGATGGCGATCGGATTATTGCGTTGAATCTGTCGGCGGTGGACACGCCGGGACGGCAGATGCGCAAAGTGGCGCTATACCGTTCCAGCCGTCGTTTCTTGGATCGCCCGTACCTCCTCGCACAGCGGTACCATTGAGTATTCGTCTCAATATCTCCGCGACGCTAGAGGGAGTTGATCCAAACGCCGCCCCAGGGGCCGATGGAATAGCGGACCGGATCGTAAGGAGCTTGATATCGCTGTGGGCGCGGGTCGCGCCGCGGCGCATAGGGCGTGCCAAATGTCGCGGGGCGCGGAGGGGCGGCTGCCGCTGCTTGGCGGGTCGCCGCCTGCTGGGCTTGGCGTTCTTTCGTGGCCGCCGCGGCCTGAATTGTCTGTTGCTTCTGAAACGCCGCTTGCGACGAACCCTGCGACTGCCGATCCTCCGCGAAGCGGTCCAGCGCAGCGGTCAACTCCTGAGCCGACATGTCGATCGGATCCGTGATGCCGTACTTGCGATCCAGCTCCTGCTTGCCCTTTTGCGTGTAGAATTGGTCGACCCAGCTGCGCGCGGCGGCGGCGGTCGGGCTGAGCAGCACGTCGAGCCGCTGCTCCATCTCAGTCAGAAACGTCTGTAATTCGTCGGCGGACATGGCAGCGATGCGAGCCGCCAGCCGTTGCTTGATCTCTGCCACCTCGGCGTCGCTGTAAGTCGTTTGGACGGCGAGCCACTCATGAAACCGCCGCTGCGCGGTTTTCCAACGCTGGCTGTCGAGCACCTTTTGCCGCGCCTCTTCTGCCACCGGCGACGCGTCGGCGCCCGCGGCTGGTTCAGCGGCGCATGTGCGAGGAGCCGTGCCCAGCCATGGCACACACAAGCTTAGCAATACGGCAATTCGTATCAGGGTTGTCGTGAGATTCATGGAATCGACGCGGGAGTAAGGGAAGTTACGGCCAGTCATCCTCAACAGCGGCATCTCCTATCGCACTGCGGGAGATCATGGCGCGCCGGCGGGCGCGCGTGAAAACTTCAATACAAGATCATCGGCCGGCCGGCCGCCTGTTTCGCCGCGGAGCGACTTGAACCAACAAAGATCCTGGCTCTCTGGCGTCCAAAAGTGAATGGCCTTGGTCCGCCGACCATCAGGCGCGGCGCCGCGAGACTCGGCGACCCAAACGTCACCCTCTTGTCGCCAGAGGGCCTCGCTGAAGCCGCCGTCCGCATGGAACGTCCAGGATCGCACGCGACGGACAATCGGGTCCCAGCCGATGCGTTGCGTACCGCTAAGTTCCCGCGACCCCGCACGTTGCACTTCAAATCGTTGGACGAGGAATTTCCCGTCGGCCGTCCACTCGGCGGTGAACTCGATCGTCGCCTCGTCGTCAACGGCGGTCCACCGTCCGATCATCCATTCGAAATCTGGGAGCGGATTCGTCGCCGCGGCACTCGTCTCGGCGGCCGCAACGGGTACGAACTCGCGCAGAAGTCGCAGCCTCCATCGTTCGTCCTGCTTAACCCACACAGCGAGGAATTGGACGCGCGACGCCGCGAGTTCCTCGGCGTCAGGCGTTGGCGCCGCCCGCCCTTGTTCGATGGCGACAGTGGGACTTGCCAAGAGAATCGTGCTTTCGACGGCAGCGGGGGCCGCTTGCAGATCGGCCTCGACCTCTTTGTCGAACTCGTCTTGAGCCAGCTTGGCCGCTTCAAAGCGATTGCCGGCAGCGTCGATAAAAACGCCATCGTTCGTCCACGAGTCGGCAATCGCGGCGGCGTCGCCCTGCTGTACCGCCGCCAAATACGCATCGCCTGCGGCTCGGACGGACGATTGCCCAGCGTCATTCTGACCCCACGCAGGCGCCGTCGCGACCCCCAACGCACAAATCACGGTTGCCCAGACAAAGAATCTTGAAGTTGGCCGACTCATCAAATTCAGTTCCTGTCGTTCTGGCGCCAAGCGGATGCAGACTCGACGCGAGGGCGAGTGATGTTGCTGGAGGATTCGCCGCGGGGGCGGAACTCCCCTTGTCGATTGGGAGAAGCGCCTTGTCGATCTGCCCGTTCGTGGCACGCTGCCGCGGCAGTTCCCACGATCCGTAGCATACTCCAAGGACTCGCACTTTGCATGGACTAGGTCGCGGGGCGATTCCGGCATCCGATCACGCACGCAGCAGGTCCCTCGGGGAATCACACCGCAACTCCCTCCTGAACTGTCGCCGAGGTTCAAATTGTCAGACCGAAGTCTCTGCCGACGGTCCGATCCTGCGGGTCGCCAAGTCCGGCCAGGGCCTCACGAAGATCAATAGACGACGAGGCGAAATCCTCTTGCGGGTCACGTCCGACAATTTTTACGCGATCGACCGGCGCCGGATTTGCGATGACGACACATGGGAGCATTGGCCGTCTGCGGAGGAGAGGTCCTCGTGCGAGAATTCAACGCGCTGGCGGCATATTCTTGGAAATGTAGGCGGCCAGCGGCATTCTCTCGTCGTGGCAAACGGCAAATCGACTCGTTCGAGTTTCTATTGGCCGCGCGACGGGATCATGATTTTGAGCGTTGAGGAAGATTGACGCACGGAGGATTACTAACCGGCGGCGAAGCGGCGCCCTGGAAGGCCAATCAGCGAGGCAAACGGAGACGCGTGTCCATCGGTGAGTTTGTAGAGTAAGCGTACTTGTCGAGCTCGCAGAAGACGCCGTCGTGAGCCGACGGAGCGATGCCAATCTCGCGTCTGCCAGATCGTTATCGAGCGAGCCAAGGCCAAGCGCGCCGACTAGATCGCTTCGACGTTGCGATCTGCAACCCAGCCGGATTGCCCCGACTTCAGGCGGATTTTGAGCCAGTCGCCTCGTTGCTTCACAAGTTCCACGGATTCGCCTTCGTGAAGCGACGCACCGGCCGCGGGGAAGCTATCGCCATCGCCTGTGCGAAGCACGGCCGAGGGCGAGGTGACGACCGCGATGGCTTGGTCGGTTGATTGCCAGTTCGCCAGGTAGAGGGCCGCCGGCGCGATGGCGATCACCGCCGCCACGGTCGCCGCCGTCTTCCACGGGAACCGGACGCCGGACAACCGCAAACCGATAACCAGCCACAGGGCGAACCAACCGGCAATGGCCAGGGCTCCGATCGATTGGAGGCTGACACGCTGGGTCAACCACCGGTTGGCTGCCGACGCCACGTCGCCGACACTCGCGCCGACGTCGCCTGCGTCCCCCGGTTCCGCGGGCAGGACGGACTGCGTCGCGTGTTGCAGATTGACCTGGGCCGTGGTGTTGGTCGGATCGATCTTGAGCGCCCGCCTGTAGTTGGCAATCGCCGCGCCGGGCTGGCCGCTTTGGAGATAGGCGTTCGCCAGGTTCACGTACAAGCGACTATTGGCGATGCCCGCATCGACGAGCAGCTGATACTTCTCGGCGGCATCGGCAAACGTTTGCTTGGCCTCGGCTGAGTCGTCGCCGGTTGAGTTCATCGCCGTGTCGTACAACTGGCTGGCCTCTGCCAGGACGGCTTGTCGCTGTTCGAGCGTGAGTCGCGTGGTTGCGTTGCCAGGTTCGGCGTTGGCGAACGCCGCGCTGCTGCTGCCAGCCAGCACCGCGAACAGGATCAACACGCTCGCCACGCGGGAAGCCCGCTGACTGGTGCGATTGCCATGGCCGACCGGCTGCCGGCGGCGCGTGGGCATGACGCGACTTCGCTCGTGGTGGCGATTGACCTCTGCCAGCGCTTCGAGCGCGTCGTGCTTCACGGCCTCCAGCGACGCGGGGCGACTCACTCCGCCGGTCGGCGTTGCGCTCGCGGCCTGGAACACCTTCTCGCAGCGCACCGCCGTTTTGTGCTGTCCGGCGGCCCGGAGCGCTCCGATCAGGGCGGCGGCGTCCTTGGAGTTGGCTGGCAACCCAGCCCGGCGGGCCAGGTAGGCCTTGAGAGCAAGCGCGACCTCGTCGACGGATTCCGCCTCGCGGAGACGAACCTCCGCACGACGACTTCCATAGCCCCAGCGGCTCAGGATCTGCGAGAGGCCGGCCCGATTGCGCGCCAACCAGACGGCGCCCGCGACGAACGGGGGCAACGCCAGGACAAAGACGAGCGTTGCCGTCAGTCGTTGGCGAGGCGGCTCGCTGCGCAGCAGGTCGTTGCCCGAATCATTTGCGAACGAAGGAGCCAGCGAACTGGTCGCCGCGCTGCCCGACTGGGCGGCGCTGCCGGCGCCGGCGCGACTGCCGACGATCGCGTCAAGCGCGAGCGTATCGGCGGGGTCGACGTGAATCGCGATCGGCGTGCTGCGCACCGTGACAAACTGGTCCTGCTGCGGGTCGAAGAACGTGAACGGTATCGCGGGAATGGCGGCGATGCCTTCCTTGCGCGGACGGATCGTGGTGGAGAAGACCTTGCGATCGCCTTGCACGAAACCGGCCAGCGGTTCGCTGGGAACCTTGAAGTCGGCCGTCAGCTCGGGCAGCTCCGCCAGCGGCGGCGCTTGCACCAATTCCATGGGACCGGTGCCCACGATGCCAATGAGCAACTCAATGGGGTCGCCGGCTTTGACGGAACCGGGCCGGGCTTCGGTGACGATCTGGTAGTCGCCCACGGCGCCCCGATAGTCGGCGGGCCGTCCGGCCGTGGGGATCGAGCGCACGTCAATCGGATCGACCGTGGCGTCGGCCACGATGGGCCGCACCGATTCAACTGTCAGCCGCCGGCCGAAGGGCGAGGGAAAGTCGTCCCCGCCAAAGCGACCTGCAAACCCGCCGGGCATCCCCATGTCGTCAAACATCGACGCGAACGGATCGCGAGCCACTCCCAAAGCCACGGGGTACTCGACGATGACGTGCATGTCGTCGGCCTGGATCTGGCCCGGACTCTTGGGGTAGATCGTCGCTTCGATTTCGTACAGGTAGTAGCTGTGCTCGACCCCGTCACTGTCTTTGCGGAGGACTTCTTGCGCCGCGGGGCGTTCGCGATTGTTCGCCAGTTCCGTCAGGCGATCTTCGAACACTCCCCAACTGGAACGCGGCGAGATCATTTGCCACATGTCGCCCGCCGAAAGCGTGATGTTGCGCTCGGCGTCGCGGAACGGCCGCAGCCAGATCTTGAGCGTCAGGTCCAGGGCCTGCCCAACGTAAATCTGCTGCTCTTTGCCGGCGACTTCGACGAACATCAGATCGCCGGTCTCGCTCTTGGACGCGACAAAGTCGATCGCCCGCGTCTGCTGCTGCCGGCCGTCGGCCGTGACGGTGATTGGCGGGATGTGAAAGCGGCCAGCACGTTGCGGAACCACTTCGTACACATACGTCAGCGACATGTTCTTGGTCGTCCGACCGTTGATGGTGGTGATTTGCGTGCTTCGCGACGGCGCGCCGCGCTCGCGGATGTCGAGGCCATCCACTGCGGGCATGACAGGCGGCTCGGCGTCCGAGGCGTTGTTTACTTGGACCTGCACGATGACGGGCATGCCGACATAGGCGTCTTTCGACGAAATGCCGACCCGCACGTCCGCGGCCGATGCGTGGAGCGCCCCGCCGACGATCAACGTTGCCAGCAGCATGCCGCGCCAAGCGGTGGAGATGTAGTGTTGCATGATTCTTGAATTGCGTGGTGTTCGCGCGGTTTGCAATCGGTTACCAGTCGCGGTCGACTTGAATGTGTTGATTACGCTCAGCTGCCTGCCGACGGAGGCGGCGGATCATTTCGCGATCGCGAATTGCCTGCAGCATTTTGTCGGCCTCCTCGGCCGTCATCTCGCCTTCGACTGCAACCTGTCCAGACGTCGCCTGCTGTTCGGCGGCAGCCTGTTCGTCCGACTGCTGCGCGGCCGAAAGCTCGCCCTGAGGCGGCTGCTTGCCTTGCTCCTGCCGAGCCTGGTCCGGCTCCGGACTGGGGGTCTGGTCCGCACCGTTCTCGGCCGAGTTCTGCTGGCGGCGAGGTTGCGTCTGTGGCGAGGGCGTCGACGCCTGTTGCTGGGCCTGTTGCTGATCTTCGGCCTCGGGACGCTCCTGCGGCTCCTGCTGAGCCAACGCAGAGTTCTCCTGGGAGGAGGAGCCGTCTTGGGACTTCTCAGCGCTCGCCGACTCGTTCGCTTGCGACGACTCGTCGGATGACTTGGAGTTCTCCTGCTGGTCGCGCTCTTGCTCCGACGACGACTCGCTCTGTTGACGGTCCTGCTGCTGCGGATTGTCTTGCTGTTGCTCTCCGCCCTGCTGCCCCGCCTGCTCCTGCTGCTCCTGCTGGCTCCCCTGCTGTTGCTGGTCCTGCTGCCCCTGCTGGTCCTGCTGCTGGTTTTGCTGGTCGTCGGACGATTGTTGTTGATCTTGTTGTTGGTCTTGCTGCTGGTTCTGTTGTTGCTGGTTCTGTTGTTGCTTGTCCTGTTGTTGCTTGTCCTGTTGTTGCTTGTCCTGTTGTTGCTTGTCCTGTTGCTGTTGTTCTTGCTCCTCTGCTTGACGCAGCTGATCGATCATTTGGGATGCCAGCTCGATGTTGGCGCGCGCTTCGGCGTCGGAGGAATTGACGTCCAGAGAACTGCGATAGTTGTGGATCGCCGCCTCGAAGCGCTCGATGGCTGCGGGCCGATCCTGCTCCGCGAGTTGCAGTGCGGAGACGTAGTCGCAGTTGCCGAGGTTAAAGCGGGCCTTAGCGGCAATAGCGTCGTCGTCCGACGCCGCGATCGATCGGAACTGTTCGGCGGCCGCCGCCACATCGCCTTGGCGGTATTGAGCCACGGCGTGGTTGTACGTCAGAGCGGCGGGCGGCGGGCCCAGCTCCTGCAACTTTTCGTACGCGGCCAGCGCACCCTGCACGTCTCCGTCGCGCAACAGGCTGTTGGCCGAGTTGAGCTGGAGCGACACGTCAGGTTTGGCGTCAGCGGCGTAGAGCGGGCCGGCGACGACCATGCCTAGCAGTACGATACTGAGAGAGATTCTCGTTTGCATTGTCGTCATGCCGCGGTCGAGTGTTCGGTGGTTGACGCGTGAATATCCGAGGGCAACGAAGGGCGCTGCTTGCCCGCTGCGACCGGCTGCTCGACTTGGGCAGCGCGCCGATGGGGCCAGGTGGCGATCGCAATTTCGCACAGCAGCAGCAGTAGCGCCGGCGCGAGCAGCCATTGGAAGCGTGCTTCGTATTGATTGATCTTCGCCGTTTCGAACTCCATTTGCTCGACGTTGGCGATGTAGCCATGGTAGACGTCGGACATGTTGACCTGCTTGGTCCCGGCCGGGATGTAGGCCCCGTCGGTTTCGACCGCAACCTGGCGGAGAATATCGCCGTGCAACTTGGACCACACCTGCTGGCCGTCGTGATGCAAATACGTTTTGCCTCGCTCGGCGGCCAGGGGAATGCGCGCTCCCTGGTCCATGTCGCCAAGCCCCACGGTGAAGATGCGCACGCCCGTGTCGCGATGCGCCTGCTGGGCGACCGCAATCGGATCGCTTTGCTGATCCTCGCCGTCGGTAAAGATCACCATGGCCTTGTGGGCGTTGAGTTTCGTCAGGAACGATTGGGACGCGACCTCAATC